>JAYNJW010000001.1:0-40964 GCA_038110535.1 Opitutia bacterium
ATTTTTAGATCCTCATAAACAGGAGGAAAATCGGGCATGTAGCCAAAAATCTTCCGTGCTCGCTCCGGTTGGTGAAGGACTGAAATTTCATTGACCATGATTTCTCCCAAGGTTGGCTCAAGTAAGGTGGCGATTGCCCTGATCGCACTTGTTTTGCCGGCACCATTTGGTCCGATCAGTCCAAAAATTGATCCGGTTTTTACAGAAAAGTTCAAGTCATCAACCGCTACAACATCACCATAGTGTATTTTAAGACCCCTTACCTTTATCATGGACTCTATCCCGAAGTAAATTTTTGGATCGGTCAACTTTTCCTTGAACCAATTTCTTTTCGTGGAATGATGGAGTTTTCTATTTATGAAACATTTTCTCTCTTTCATTTCATCACTATTCTTGGCCTCTACCCTCTATGGAGAACTTAACCTTTTCAATGGAATCAATTTAGAAGGGTGGGATGGGAATCCCCTCCATTGGAGTGTTGAAGACGGAGCGATCATCGGAGTGAATACCAAGGAAAATCCGACCAAGGGAAATACTTTCCTTATTTGGAAGGATGGTACTTTAAGTGACTTTGAACTAACCCTTGAGTGCAAAATAGACTCTGGAAATAGTGGTATACAGTACCGTAGTTTTATTAAGCCGGGAGATCATGATGGTTGGCGAATTGGCGGGTATCAGGCAGACTTTGAATCTGGTGACAACTACTCGGGCATTTGTTATGGCGAGGCATTCCGGGGAATTCTTTGCATGAGGGGGGATCGCACTACCCTCAGTCGAGACGGTTCTGGTAAATTGATCAAGTCAGTCGAAAAAATTGGTGAAACTTCCAAGCTTGGACTAGCAGTTAAGAAGAGCGAGTGGAATACTTACAGAATTGTGGCAGATGGTTTCCGCTTCGAGCATTATATCAATGACCAGAAGATGTGCGAATTGATTGATGACGATGTCCAGGAAAGGCGTTCGGACGGACTGCTCGCTCTTCAGGTGCATGCTGGTCCACCAATGAAAGTATATTTCCGCAATATTGTTCTGAAGTAACCAAAGAACAAAGTATTTTGTTTTCTGGGTTGTGAGTTGCTTTTAGCCCAGTAATTATAAAGGTTATGGATTGTGTCATCATCCTTTTCACAACCTAAAGTCATTCTTGCTGGAGGGACTGGCTTCTTGGGACAACTCCTCGCTCAATCTTTTGCAAAAGATGGGTACGAGGTAGTTCTGCTATCAAGAAATTGTTCGCCACCCCCAGCCAACGGAAGGATTGTTGTTTGGAATGCAAAAACAATGGGCAAGTGGGCAGAAGAATTAGAAGGAGCGGAGGTTTTGATTAATTTAACTGGCCGATCGATCGATTGCAGACACACTGCATCCAATCGTATTGATATCCTCAATTCAAGGGTACATGCTACTCGAGTACTGGGGGAAGCGATGTCCTCTTGCAATAGGCCTCCTAAAGCTTGGTTTAATGCCAGTTCTATGGCTTTGTACGGACAAAGTTTTGGGAATGAGCCTGCTCATAATGAAAATTCTCCGATCCATACGACGGGATTTTTAGAAGAAGTTACCGTGGCTTGGGAAAAAGAATTTTTTAAATGTAAGATGGATGGAGTTAGGCAAGTGGCTTTGCGAATAAGTTTTATTCTGGGCCGTGCCAGTGGAGCCTTTCCCTTGCTTAACCGCCTAGCCAGAATAGGTCTTGGTGGAACCCAAGGATCTGGAGATCAATGGATGAGCTGGCTACACGAGGATGACTGGATAGGCATAATCCGATTCTTGTGCCAGCAAGATCAGGTAGAAGGTGCAATCAATCTTTGCTCTTCCAATCCTGTAACCAATATCCAGTTTATGAAAACACTCAGAGAAATAGTCGCCCCATTGGGCATTGGTCTGCCTGCACCCTCATGGGGAGTTCGGCTCGGTTGTGCTTTGCTTGGATCAGCTTCAGAGCTTGCTCTGCAAAGCCGGCGAGTGGTTTCAGTGGTACTTAAGGAACAAAATTTTCAATTTCAGTTCCCCTTGCTCAAAGATGCACTTACGAGTCTCGCGGTTCAGAGAAATGCGTAAATTCTTGATTGGAAAAGGAAGTGAACCCCCCCTTTAATTTTAATCTCCGCTTAATCACCGTATGTGCATGCTCATGCATGCAATTTCTTTACTCTCAGAAACAAACCAAAGAGGCTGACATTATAATTTACGGTGGAACATCCGCGGCGATCACTGCAGCGATTCAGGTAAAGAGAATGGGGCAGTCTGTGATAGTTGTATCACCCGACCAAAGAGTTGGTGGAATGACAAGTAATGGTCTGGGATGGATGGATACGGGGAAAAAAGAAGTAATTGGTGGCATAGCCCGTGAATTCTATCATCGTGTTTGGAGGCATTACCAAAGCCCAGACGCATGGAAGTGGCAAAGTCTTGAAGAGTTTGGTAACTGGGGTCAGGGAACTCCGGCGATCGATGGTGATCGAAGAACAATGTGGGTTTTTGAACCCAAGGTAGCTAAGCATATTTTCGAATCCTGGATTGTTGAAAATGAAATTCAAGTTTTTCGAGATGAGTGGTTGGATCGAATCAGTGGGGTGGAGATGAAAGACAAAAAAATTCTTTCCATTACCTGCCTTTCTGGGAATCGATATAAGGGAAAAGTTTTTTTGGATTGTACTTACGAAGGCGATTTGATGGCTGCTGCCGGGATTAGTTACGAAGTAGGACGCGAGGGAAACGAGCGATATGAAGAAACGCTAAATGGAGTCCAGGTGGTAAGAGCCCAAAGAAATCAATTTGTAAACCGAATTGATCCGTTTGTTATTTCTGGTGAACACGAAAGCACTCTTCTTGCCCGAGTAAGTAACTGGACTCTCGGTCAGGATGGGGAAGGTGACTATAAAATTCAGGCTTATAGTTTTCGTTTATGCCTCACCCGTGTTGAGGAAAATAGAGAGGCTTTCCCCAAACCATTACTTTATGACTCCGAACAATATGAGCTGTTACTTAGAACTCTCAACCGTGGAGCAAGGCATATTTTTGGTCATTTTGACCCCATTCCAAACGCTAAAACCGATACCAATAATCATGGTTCATTCAGTACGGACAACATTGGCATGAATTATGGATACCCAGATGGGAGCTATGACGAACGCAAAGAAATCATCAAGGAGCATGAAAACTATGTAAAAGGATATTTTTACTTCTTGTCTAATGATCCGCGGGTTCCTCAAGAAGTTCGTGAAGGGATGAGCCAGTGGGGTTTGGCACGAGATGAATTTACAAATAATGGGTATTGGCCGGAACAGTTGTACATACGAGAAGCGAGGAGAATGCTTGGAAAAATAGTCATGACTGAGCACGAAATCTCCGGCCGCCGCAAAGCAAGGAGATCAATTGCCATGTCCTCTTACCCTATGGATTGCCATAATGTGCAACGCTATGTGGCTAAGGATGAGAATGGAAAATTGTTTGTCTCAAATGAGGGTGATTTTGTAGTGGAAATTAAGCAGCCTTACGCAATTTCTTTCGGATCGATACTACCAAAAGAAGAAGAGTGTACCAATCTAGTTGTCCCGGTTTGCCTATCTGCTTCCCATGTTGCCTTCAGCTCACTTAGAGCAGAACCTGTCTTTATGATGCTCGGGCAATCTGCGGCGACTGCCGCTGTTCTTGCGGCCGAAAAAGAAATGGCAGTCCAAGCACTCTCTTATCCTGAGCTGAGAGATCAATTATTGAAGGATGGGCAGATCTTGGAGATGCAAAAATTAAATCGCTTAAGTAGTGGGGTAGGTACATCCCCGAAAAACTTGGGCGGGGTAGTGGTGGACGGGGCAACGGTTGAATTGGAAGGTGAATGGACTGAAAGCACCTCCCTGCGCCCTTTTGTGGGCGAATCATACTTTCACGATGGGAATGGAGGAAAAGGTATTCGAACTGCCAAATTCCCATTTGTTGCACCAATGGATGGCTTGCATGAGATAAAAGTTGCATTTTCCTCTTTTGGTAACCGAGCGGGTAATTTAAAATATAACATCAAGCATGAAGGAGGAGTGACAAAGGTCTTGGTTGATCAACGTAAGCCCCAGCCCATTTCTGATTTATGGCTCTCCCTGGGCTCTTTTCATTTTAAGAAAGGCGAGCAATATTATGTTAGTTTGAGCAACGAGAATACAGAGGGTTATGTTGTGGCAGATGCCATCCAAATCATTGGTTTATCAACCAGTTCAGAAAATCAATGAAAAGGGCTATGGAATTCTTGGTTAGCCGTTTTTCATATTCATGTCCCAAGCGAAATGAACCGAAGATCGTTTCTTGGTAAAATTGGTGGGGCATTTCCCTTTCTTTGTCTAGGGCAGACGGATATGGCTGTCCGTGAGCCCTTGCGCGTAGCTGCTATTGGAGTGGGAGGCAAAGGAGGAAGCGATTTGCAGCAACTTGCTCGTCACGGTGAATTAGTAGCAGCGTGTGATATATCGAACCAAAAGCTTGATTATGCGTTACGAAATTTCCCGTTTACAGCAAAATTTTCTGATTACCGTGAAATGATCTCCCACATGGGAGAGAAAATTGATGTACTATGCATAAGCTCTCCAGATCACACTCATGCTCATGCTGCACAGCTTGCGAGTAATCTTGGCATTCATCTTTTTGTCCAAGCCCCTATGGCACACACGATCTGGGAAGTTCGGCAACTTGTAAAAGGAGCAAGACAGGCAAAGATTTGTACTCAAATAGGCATGCAAGGGTGGGCATCAGATAGATTTCGTCAGGCTGTTGAGTATTTGCAAACCGGTGAGCTTGGACAAATTGAGGAGGTACATGTCTGGACAAACCGCCCCATGTGGCCTCAATCTCCTGTGATCACCAAACGTCCCGCAGAAATCCATGCTATCCCTGCAGGTTTGCATTGGGATGGCTTTATCGGCCCGGCCGAAAAAAGACCATATAATAAGATTTATCAACCATACAATTGGAGAGGTTGGCGGGCATTTGGAAGTGGGGCATTGGGTGATGTCGGCGTTCATCTGTTGAATTTACCAGTTATGGGATGTGGATTAGTAGATATCCAAAATGTTCATTGCTTGTTGCAAGGTCCCGTGAATGAGGAAACCTATCAGGCATGGGGAATTGTGAAATATGAATTCGCAAGTCATCAGGCTAAGGCCCCGATCCCATTATTTTGGTATGAAGGAAGGATAGGTCACTTAAGTAAAGGAATGACCGGAAAAGAAAATCTTCCGCCTGCTCACCTTTTTCATGGCCAGGATCCTGCGTCCAATGGTTGTCTCATCCGGGGGGCTCAAGGATCGCTTTATTCTCCCTCCTTATTTGGAAACAAATGGGAGGTTCATCTGGGTAAAAAGTGGTTGCCTCCCGAGGAGCTTGTTTTGCCTTCTCCCAGATATCCGAGGAATGGGCGAGGGGATGCAGGGATGAAAGAAGAATTAGTCCGGGCTATTCAATCAGACAAACCTGAACTTGCGATGGCGAACTTTGATAGTGTATCTCGGGTACATGAGCTAGCATTACTGGGTAACATTTCATTACTCGCTGGAGGTAAATTTACTTGGGAATCGACTCAGTGCTCCTCTGATCGCAAAGATGTGAACAGTTTGATTGGTAAATCTTATCGGGATGGGTGGGAGGTCCGATCGGTCTAAAACCTCGGAGGTACATCATCAATCATAGATACATGCTATCATAAATGTCAGCAATCTTGCGAATTGCCAAGGCGAATGCAGCAGTTCTTCGATCTCGAATCTTAGGGTTAGAGTCATGCATTTCTTTGATTTCCTGATATGCTTCGCACATGGTATCCTCCAAGCCTGACCGAACCAAGGTGATTTCGTCTGGCCCTTTCATTAGTTCCGCTTTTGCACATTCATCTAAGGGGTGTTCAATGCCTGACTGCATTAGTTTGATAATTTTTGCTCCTTGGGCTTCGATAAACCTTCTGTCCATTCGACCAAAACGAACATGAGATAAGTTTTTCAACCATTCAAAATAAGAGACGGTTACCCCTCCGGCATTTAAGTAAGTGTCTGGGATAATAAAAATTCCTTTGCTTAGCAAAATTTTGTCTGCATCAAAAGTAATGGGTCCATTGGCAGCCTCGGCAATTACTTTTGCTTGAATACGATCCGCGTTCTCAATTGATATCACTCCCTCCATTGCGGCTGGAATTAGAATATCGCAGGGAAATTCAAGAACATCAGAACCGCTTTTTATAAAAGTAACTCCCGGGAATCCTTCCAATGTGCCGTGTTCCAATTTAAATTGATAGACCTCTTCCGTGCGTAACCCACGGTCACAGATGATGGCACCATCCCTTTCAATGATACCATGGATCAAGACCCCATCTTCTTCTTCCAGAAATTTAGCGGCATGGTATCCAACATTCCCGAGTCCCTGCACAATAACTTTCTTGCCTTCCAAACCACCGCTAAGATTTGCTTTGGCAACATCTTCGGGATGACGAAAGAACTCTTGAATTCCATATTGTACTCCCCGTCCCGTAGCTTCAATCCGTCCTTGGACGCCCCCAAAGTGAACAGGTTTGCCGGTAACGCATGCACGGGCATTAATTTCATTAGGATGCAATTTTTGATACTCATCAGCAATCCATGACATCATGCGCTGCCCAGTTCCCATATCTGGGGCTGGCACATTAACTCCCGGGCCAAGTAACCCCCGTTTATCGAGTTCCTGAGCAAATCGGCGAGTGATATGTTCCAATTCTTCTAAGGAGTATTTTTTGGGGTCGATACAAAGGGCTCCCTTGGAACCGGCAAAAGGCACATTAACAATCGAACACTTGTAAGTCATTAAAGCTGCTAGTGCTTCCACTTCTTGTTGATCAGAAAAAGGAGCATAGCGTATTCCTCCCTTAGCAGGAAGTATGTGTTCGCTATGGGTTGCTCTCCAACCAGTAAAAATTTCGTATCCGCCATGAAGTTCGACCCCGAATTTCATCTCGCATACGGCGTTGCAAGTGCGAATCTGACGAGCCAATCCTTTGGGCAAATCCAAAGCATCTGCTGCTAAATTAAAACTTGCGTTTACACTTTCAAGAAAAGACGGAACATTTCCATTACTCATGTACGATGTTCATACTGAAATTGAGTAAGCAAGCAATTGATAAAGTCCGGATGTGCCGAACAATGGAAGGTTGAGCTCTAAAAGGCTCGAAAGGCAGGGGGGCAGATAAACGAATCTACTCTTTGGGTCGTGCTTCGTTAACCTTGAGAGGGCGTCCGCCCAACTCTGAACCATTGAGGGCGTCAATCGCTTTATTTGCTTCAGAATTGTCGTTCATAGTGACAAAGCCAAAACCTTTGGATCGACCCGATGGGCGCTCCACAATGACAGATGCACGATCAACAGTTCCAAATTCTTTAAACGCGTCAGCTAGATCCTGGTCATTGACCGACCAAGGCAGGTTTCCCACATAGATTTCCATAATTTTATTTGTTTTTTGAATGATAACTTTGAAGCACACGAGACTCCTTTTGGCCACTCGAGTCATCAATCGCAAATTGCGTGGATCTTCGGGCACCTCCAATCGCCGAGGCGTGTATTTAAACCTCTATTCTGAACCTTTCCATACATTTGTGCAATCCCAAAGAATGTCAGAAAGCCGCAATAGATTTTAAATTGGTCATCCATAAATAGTCCGCTAACTTAGGTCAGCATGATTCGAGTAAAAGAAGTTTTGGAACCTAGTGCCGTCGATTTGTGCCAATTGAATCAATTGATCCCTCAGTTGTCTGAGTCTGCTCAACCAATGACGCAGACTGCGTTTGCCAAAATTATTAATTCATCCGCAACACATTTGTATGTTGCGGAAGAAAATGACAGTATTCTGGGAATGCTTAGCCTAGTCATTTTTCCCATTCCCACTGGTGTAAGAGCATGGGTGGAGGATGTAGTTGTTGCCGTAGAAGCTAGGGGCAAAGGTGTTGGTAAGTTGCTTACTTTGCATGCCATTACTGAATCTAAGAAACTTGGAGCACTTAGTGTTGATCTTACCTCCAGACCGAGTAGAGAAATTGCCAATAAGCTCTACCAATCTGTTGGCTTTGTTGCTAGGGATACCAATGTATATCGCTACATCCATAACAGCTAATCTTTTCCTTATCATCTTGCCCCGCTGATGCTGGACCATACTGGTTGGAGCCTTTTTTATTTTGGCTGGCACAAATTGGGATATGAAACAAGAAAGGCAGACCCAAGCTTCAAATTCAATGCTCGGACGATCGAGCGAAGTGGTATTATTAAATGGTTCGAGGCAAAATTTCCTGCTCCATAAAGTTCAATTTTACTTTGGAAGCAGAAAATGGGTGATCGGATGCAAAGATTTTCTTAATTTTGTCTAAATTTCACTCTTCTTGGATATGAGGAGATAGTCCCTCAAATTAAATCAAAAACGCCTAAAGGAGAAATGAAGATGATGAAATTAAATGATTTTCAGAAATACGATGTAACTTTGCTGATTCCTTATGAAAAATATTTTGAGCTCATTTATGAAACCAAATACCTGCTTGAGGCTCGTCTCAACTCAGGTCGTGTTTTTGTCGCCCAAAAATCTTTCTACGGTTGCAATCGCAAAACGGCGGTATCCAAAGCAAGTGATTGGTATAATAAAGCTCTCAAACAAGTTCTCGGACACCCTCATGAAAAGATGTTTATTAGCGATCCCTTGGGTGAGGTAGTTTATGACAATGATTTTGTCTGCACCGATCTCCGCAACAAATACTTGGATGATCAAACAATCGAGCGATTAATCAAAGAAGCGGATGGGGATTTGGGACGGGAGGATGCGGCAGGATTAACGGGAGGTCCAATAGCCTCTGTGAAACGTTTGCGTAAACGTAAAAAGCAGGAAGTGCAATTGACCGATCGATTGATACAAACATCGGGTGGAACTATCTATTATAAAATGGTCGATCTTCCTGACTCAAAGACTGGAAAGACAGGAAGGATAAAGATTCGTAAAATCAAATTGGCGTCTAAATCATTGATCAAGGCGAAAAAGGAAGTGATTCGAAGGGGTTTGGACAGGTTTGAAAAATTTGCAGGCGAGAAAGAATTTCTACCTCAGAAACTTTCTTCTTCGGCAAAAGCTGCTTAAACTATACTCTTTTCTCCTCAATGAGTTCAATTCCGCCAGACCGTTCATCTGAATTGGTTCAGCTTATGATGAAGCACCAAAGAAAATTGTTTGGATACATTTTGACCTTGGTGCCATCCAGAGCGGATGCTGAGGATATTTTGCAGGAGGCTAGCCTGACCATCTGTGAAAAGTTTTCAGATTTTGAACAAGGCACCAATTTTTATTCATGGGCTTGTCAGATTGCATACTGGAAGGTCCGGGCTGCCCGAAAAAAGTTTGCAACTTCAAAGGTGATTTTCAACGAAGAAGTCTTGGATGTCATATCCCAGACAAGGGTGGAAATGGAACAGGAGTTGGACTCGAGACATGGTGCCCTTTCAAAATGCCTACAAAAATTAAATGAAAGGGACAGGAGGATGGTGCTTGTTCGATATGAATCAGGGCACAATGTAAAAGCTGCGGCCCAAGCTTGTGGGCGTACGATTCAAGGGGCTTACAAAGCCTTAACCCGGATCCGCAAAACTTTACATGACTGTGTAAGTTTGGAGATAACAATGGAAACTCCTTGAAATGAGCCTGAGCGACAAAGATGTAATTGAATTAAACGAATTGCTCGATCGCTTGGTCGAGAAGAATTTATCCTATGACCAGAAAAAACGCCTTGAGAATTGGTTGAGCGAATCTGCTGAGGCTAGAAAATTCTATGTTTCTTACATAGATATGTCAGTAAGTCTGGGCTATTATGCGGACGAAATTCTTGCGGATAACGAAAACGAAGAGGAGCCCAAAGGCGTTCGGAAAATCATTCATTTCTTTCAGCCCTGGATTCCATTGGCCGCATTATTTTTGTTAGGTATCTATCTTTATTTCACGCTGCCAGTTCCGAAATTTTGGTTGGATGAAAAAACGGAAGCAGTTGCCCAAACTTTGTTCCAAGATGGTGAAGCATCCACTTTGCTGGAAAGGCCAACGGTTGCGGTTTTAACCAGATCAGTCGGATTGAAATGGAACAGCACAACTTACCAGCATCCGGACAATGGATCTCCCATAAAATCGGGTGAGTTCTCTTTCGCACAAGGAATGGCACAGCTTGAATTTATGCAAGGTGCAACCGCCATTCTTGAAGGACCAATGCAAACAAACCTTCTGCATGCCAATGGCTTGTCTGTAAAATTTGGAAAACTGCGTGCCCATGTGCCCAAAGTCGCACAGGGTTTCACAGTTGATCTTCCCATGGGTAAGGTAATTGATTTAGGAACTGATTTCGGAGTAGAGGTGCACCCGGAAGGATCGGCAGAAGTTTATGTTTACCGGGGAAAAGTTAGTTACCAAGGGTATGATTTTGATGGGAATAGAGTAGCTAGAGAATTGTCTGGAGGCGAGGCTATCTACCTAGATTCTTTTGGTGTACTTACCCCCTTGGATATGCCTTCAGGGAATTTTGCCGGAAGTGCAGACTTGGCTTCGCGTTCTCTCGAAAATGCACACAGGCGCCGTGCTGCTTGGTTGCAAAAGAGTAAGCAAATAGCTGCTGCTCCCAATACCTTGTTGTACTATGGTTTTGATGGTCATGATTCATGGTCTCGAGTGCTCAAAGACGAAACCAAAAGAGATAATGGCGATGGAGATGGGGCTGTGATCGGATGTAATTGGACCGAAGGTCGTTGGCCTGGCAAAGGTGCACTTCAGTTCGCACAAGATAACGACCGGGTCTGCCTGAACATTAATCAATCGTTAAAGGCAGCAACTTTGGTTGCTTGGCTACGCTTAGATTCCTTGGGTCAGGAAGGTGCCCCGTTGGTATTCTCCCGACCCCATATCGAGGGTGCGGTGGGTTGGGCAGTCAGTTCTTCTGGTAAGTTAGTTTTGGAAATCAAAACATCGAATTTATTCGAAAAGTATGAATCAGCCGTGGCTTTCTCGGCTGATCGATTAGGTAAGTGGGTACATCTTGCGACCAGTTTTGACGGAGATAAAAAGTGGATTAATCATTTCATCAATGGTCGTTCGTTTAGTCGCGAAAAAATTAGCCAAGCCAAATCAATTACCCTGAAGAAGGGTTTATTGGGTCATTTTCACGCCTTCCCTAACCGTAACCCAAATCTTTCCCTCAAGGGCAGTATTGATGAATTTGCAATTTTTGATTCTGCTTGGGAAGAAGATGCTATCCGTGAACTTTATGAGGTAGGCTGTCCCCGGGATCAGTCATTCTCTCCCAGTGTGGCACTCCCTTGAGTTAAACTTTTCATCTAAAGCGAACGGCCGATAATGCCTGCATGCCATGACCTAGGTGGGCTGGATGGATTAGTTCCCGTAGTGCTAGCATTTTTGGATTTGGTCCATCCCTGCTTTGGTCAAAGATTTTTTTGATTTCGGCACGGGCATTATTCAAAAGAAATGCTTCTTGGCTTACCAGCTTTACCTTTTCGAATCCAGCAGAGGTTAGTCCGTCCTGCAAACTGTCCCAACATAAGTGGCAGGTTATGTCCTGATCCCCTGGATTTGTTAAGAAAGAATTGGACATTTTGTGCTTGAAGTAGGTTCTGGCGGTACCTTCCGGTCGGTCGTTTAGCAGGATATCCATGTCCAGACCATAGTCAAAAGTCATAAATATTCCGTTCCATTGACTTTTTGTAATTAATTCATTGAGAGAAGCAATGGAGCCTGTAGGCCAATCGATCCGATAACCATCAGGAGCTACATCGGGGAATGGCCAGAACCTAAAGGAGTCAGTTTTTTTTTCAATTTGTACCAATTGGCAATTTTTTAAACCAACGAAAACTTCGAGCCAGCACCCTTCTTTTTTACTGTAAGTGAAGCGTTTAAATGGCTGAGCGTCTAGCCACTCGTTGCTGTAAACAATGGCGTTCTCCGGAATCTCAATCCGATCTCCAAGGCGTATGATTTGATGATTTTTAAAAGGATGTTGCAACCCTTCGAAAATGCTGGTTTTTGGTTCTGCAGCGATTTCAACGAACGAAAACTGAGAAGGCCTTTTTTTCTCTAGCAAAGAGATCGATGCTTCGATGATTAAATCCCCCCATACACTCCCGAGTGTGCTTGAAGTATAAAAATCATTTTTCGCATCTTTGCCCACGCGTTTTTTGGACCTTTGGTAATATCCAATTCTGGGATCGTAAAGTGCCCACTTAACAAATTCATCAAAAGCGATTGATTGCCTTCCGCAAAGCAAGGTAGAAAAGGATTTTACTATATTTGGGGAAACCTTTGACATTGTAGAAGTCATAGCCCTTGAGTAGCTTGTTTGGCGTGAAACTCAAGCACTCAGTATTATGATTTTAGGAATTGAAAGTTCCTGCGATGAGTCGGCTTTGGCTCTTTTTGATGCCCAGCAAGGAGTGGTCGGTGAATGGATACACTCTCAGATCGCTCAGCATGCCGAATATGGAGGGATTGTTCCCGATATCGCCGTCCGTCAACACCTTGATCATTTTTTTCCCCTGCTTGATCAGATGCGTAAACACATAGACATAAACGGAGAGATTTCTGAAATTGCAGTTACCTGCGGTCCGGGCTTAATCGGTTGTCTTGGAGTAGGTTTGAGCATAGCCAAAACATTGGGAGCAGTTTGGCGAGTGCCGGTAGTCGGGGTTAACCATTTACGAGGACATGCTTACTCATCCTTCATGTCTTTGGGTTCGCATCCTTCTTCGTGGGAAACTCTTTTACCGCACCTTGGATTATTGGTTTCCGGAGGGAACACTCTTCTTTTCGAGATCGGTGCGGATCGTACCATCAAGATTATTGGAAGAACAACGGATGATGCGGTCGGGGAAGCATTGGACAAGGGAGCAAAGTTGTTAGGCTTCCCGTATCCAGGAGCAGCAGCACTTGAAAAGTGTGCCAGGGCTGGAAATCCAAAAGCCTTTCTTTTTCCTCGTGCATTTCAGTCTAAGAGGGATCATGATTTTAGCTTTTCGGGTCTTAAAACAAGCCTTCTTTATCAGTTGCAAAAAATGAGCCAGAATGAGGTCGAGCAATATCACCAAGATCTGTGTGCTTCGTATCAGGAGGCTGCAATCGATCAACTCGCCAAGAAGTGTTTACGGTTTCTAGATCGTACAAACTACAAAAGTTTTGGCCTCTCGGGTGGTGTGGCTAATAACAACATTCTGCGCAATCGTCTGAAACAAGTCTGTATTAAACAAGAGGTAGAATTTTTAGCCGCAGAAAAAAAGTACACTGGAGATAATGCAGCAATGATTGCCTATGTTGCCCACCATGATCGGGTTGGTCTATGGTCGAACCGAGGTGGGAGATTAAATTTCAATCCCAGTCTATCACTAGATGCAGTTCCTTCCATTGATTGATCAATTAAACCATGCCACTCTTGCCACCTAGCAAAATATTCTTTAGGTAATTAATCTCTATGATCTCAGACTCTGACATTCCTAAGAAATTATCTGCTAATGAAGGCATCAAGGAACGAAGTAATTTTCTTCGTGGCACAATTTTGGAAAGCCTAGCGGACGAATCCACGGGTGCGATTTCCGCGGAAGACGCTCAGCTTACTAAATTTCATGGTACCTACATGCAGGACGACCGGGACAAAAGAGCAAGCCTGATTAAGGAGAAGAAAGAGAAGGCATATTCTTTCATGATCCGGGTACGAGTCCCAGGAGGAGTATGTACGCCTGCTCAGTGGTTAGGCATTGATGCATTGGCAGACAAATTTGGAGAAAGTACTTTGAAGTTAACCACCCGCCAAGCCTTCCAGCTTTATGGTGTGCTCAAGAAAAATTTGAAGCAGACCATGAAGGAAATCAACGACACTCTCCTAGATACTTTGGCCGCGTGTGGAGATGTAAACCGTAATGTTATGTCTCCTGCCAATCCTTTTGCATCTCAGTTGCACCAACAAGCCTTGGAGGTTGCCCAACAGATTCATAATCATCTTACCCCCAGGACTTCTTCTTATGCCGAAATATGGTTGAATGGAGAAAGAACTGGTACCATTGGAAATGAGGAAGAAGAACCAATCTACGGAAAAACTTATCTACCCAGAAAATTCAAGATCGCTGTTGCGTTACCTCCTCGAAACGATGTGGATGTTTTTTCTAATTGTCTAGGATTTGTGGGTATTTCCGAAGGAGATAAAATTGTGGGCTACAATGTATTGGTTGGTGGAGGGCTGGGGATGACCCATGGCAAAACAGCCACCTACCCACGCCTGGCAGATGTAATCGGATATTGTGCACCGGAACAGGTGGTGCAAGTAGCCGAAGAAATTGTTAAAATTCAGCGTGATCATGGCGATCGCTCGGATCGCAGGCATGCCCGAATGAAATACACCGTTGAAGACAAAGGAGCGAAGTGGATTTTAGATGAATTGAACGGCAGGCTCGGGTGGAACTTAGAAGCAGCGAGAGAATTCAGCTTTGATTCGACTACTGACCGCTATGGGTGGACGGAAGATGCTGATGGAAAATGGGCGTACGGACTTTTTGTTGAAGGTGGCAGATTAAAAGCAGATGAAAAGAGTCACGGTCGATTGGCCTTAAGAAAAATTGCAGAGGAAATCCCCTGTCAATTCCGTCTTACTGCAAACCAAAATGTGATTATTGCCCGAGTCGATTCAACCGATAAGCAAAAAGTTGAAAGCATTCTCTCCGAATTCCATGTAGAGGTTCCTGACAACCTTTCTGGTCTCCGTTTAAATTCAATTGCCTGCACAGCATTACCAACCTGCAGTCTGGCCTTAGCTGAAAGCGAACGATACCTGCCCAAGTTAGTGGACGAACTGGAGTCAATCATTGACGGACTAGGTTTGCATGATCAATCCATAGCCATTCGGTCAACAGGCTGCCCCAATGGATGCGGTCGTCCTTATCTGGGAGAAATCGGTCTTGTTGGGAAAGCTCCTGGTAAATACAACTTGTACTTGGGTGCCGGCCTTGATGGTACACGATTGAACAAATTGTACCGACCGGCAATCACCCATGAGGAAATTGTGCAGGAATTAAAACCTGTGCTTGAAGACTTTGCTTCCAATCGAGAACACCAAGAAAGATTTGGAGACTTTTGCATTCGTAAAGGCTATGTTAATGAGACCGTTCAGGGGTCTGATTTCCACGACTAGACCTTTTTGTTCTATTTCCTTTCATCTTTTTATTTAATTAGATGAAGCGCAGATTTTCCAAAGCGTTGGGTCGCCGGACTCATGGTAATCCTGATGCTCCAGTTTCTACCATGGGAGAGGAAGAATCCTTCGAGCACATCGGTGCTCTCGATCATGACCCCTTTCTCCTAATTCTCGATCAGGTACAAGATCCTCGTAACCTTGGTGCTTGCCTCCGTTCAGCAGATGGAGTGGGTATAGATTTAGTGGTTTTGCCAAGTGATCGTTCTGCTGGGCTTACTGAAATTGTTAGGCATGTGGCTTGTGGGGCGGTTGAGAATCTACACATCGTGAGGGTGGTCAATTTGGCACGATATTTAGAGAGATTATCCCAAATGGGGATCTGTCTTGTTGGTACTAGTGATCAAGCCAAAAAATCTGTTTTTGATGCAGATTTATCTGGTCCATGTGGCATCATTATGGGTGCTGAGGAAACCGGGATTCGCCGATTGACCGCCAAGCACTGTGACGAACTAATTTTTATACCCATGAGTGGGAATGTAGAATGCCTTAATGTGTCTGTGGCGACAGGTGTCTGCCTATTTGAGGCACACAGACAGCGCAATGTTCAAGCTTGAGGTTTTGGTGCAATAAAACTGGACCGAGAGGAAGAGAAGTTGACTAGCCAAAGGTGTGCCCACCTGAAGCACAAGGCAAAGAATATAGTGCTTAAGACAGAGTTTCGTAAAAATAAATAGGAGGGAGCGAATCCGGGTTCTCCAATTACAATAGACTGCACCAATCCAGATATTGTTTTGGCGTATGCTGGATTGGATATCCAAGAGAAGCCACAGGTAATGACATGGAAAAGGAATGCGGAAAGGATGGCACCTCCCAACCAAATGATTGGCTTGCTTCGATGCCCAATTTTATGTCCTAAAAACCATACGAGGACATAGCAAAAAATTGTGGTAAGCATGTAGGATTCCAAAAGATTTTGACCATAGGAAGGATTTAAAAATAAATCGGAAACAAAAATAGCGAGGACAGGAGCGATCCAAGAAAAGGATCCTTTCAGATAAGCACCGCAGAATAAGAAAATTGCGAGTACGGGAGAAAAATTGAAAAGCGTGGGATGATCAATGGGGAGATATCGGCTGAAACCCACGACAAGAATGACAAAAAGCAGGTAAAAACTAGTTTCCGTCTTTTTTAAATAATTCAAGAAGTGCATGAAAGTATTGTAAATTCTTGCAGATGATTGGCAATCTTAGGTTGCACGAGATGTTTTTGCCAGAGCAACCTGATCCATTAATCGTTCCAGTAAAGGAACTTGCTGGGGTCTTAATTTTTCCTTTGCCTGATCGATAGGCAAAAATGCAACCCGGTCAATTTCTGGGAATTCCCACATTTGTCCTGATCCTTTCGGATATTCCATAGATATCTTATTACAAACGGGTAGGCGTGAATCGGGCCAGTCACCTGCAAAAGCCCAAGCAAACACGACTTTGCCATTATTTTGCACGATGGAACCTAGATCCAAATAAGGCCCGGATGGAATCATCCCTGTTTCCTCCTCAAATTCTCTTAATGCCGCTAAAAAAATATCTTCCTCCGGTTCCGGTTCCCCTTTGGGTATGCTCCACCAGCCTTTATCTTTGTTTTTGAAATACGGACCTCCCGGATGAGCAACAAGAACGAAAACTTGATGATTTTGACGGTCTTCTTTGTATAAGACTAATCCACCGCTAGTTTTTTTCATTAGATTGATGGTCTAAATTTTTGGACATAATAACCAAGTCAAGCATCCGGTTACCAATCCTGCGGGCTTTGGGTAATACCCCAATTTTTTCAAACCCTAATCCGGAGTAGCAAGCAATTGCCGGTTTGTTTACATGTAAGACATTTAGCCTGATGCATGGATATGAATGCATGGATTGAGACTTTTCCACCAGTAATTTGCAAAACCTTTTCCCAATACCTTGCCCCCTTTTATCCGGGTGAACTATGATTCTGCATAAATTCAGCCTGTCTTCATTGATTTTTGAGACAATTTCTCCATAAGCTAGAAGTTTACGATTCCTATCTAAACAGGCAAAAGGGGAAATATTTTTATTTCTAAGATGTTGCAGTAATGTATTTTGGGTAAATTTTTTACCGGCAAATGTGTTGCCTGACCAATAGACCAAATCCTCAAGGCTTTGAACCCATTGGCATAGAGTTGGTATCCAAACCAGTGAAAAAGGAACCAGCATACTGGGATAAAAACTGATAGAATTCAGAAATCTTGTAAAATCGAAAAGTGAAGCAACCGGAATTTGCCCTAGTGATAGGATGGGAGGAGGAAATACTTGTAAAATTCTCGGTTGTCTTTAATTCTGCAAATAGATCAAAGGTTATCTCGTTAATCATCTCAAATAAGTCGGTAAATATATTATGAAAATGCAAAACAAACGATTGGTTATGGTCTTACTCATTTTCGCAACCGGAGTATTTATGGGGTCTTTCTTAGAGAAGCCTGAAACGAAACTTAATGTAATCATGGCGGGAGTTGATGAAAAAGGAAATTCCGTATGTGTGAACAAGAGCCAAGTTTTTTTGTTCAAGAAATTAAGTGGGGAAAACAAAATCATTTTTCACTATCACGATGCATTGAGCAAAGAAGCAATTGTGTCCAAATCGTTTCCGGACTCCGAAACCCTTGAAACATATTGGGATCAATTAATTCGAAATTGGTGAATTTCTAAGCCTGCCCCAGTCCCTAATATAATTTCCTTTGGGGTCATACACCTCTGCTTGCTTAGTGGTATTAAAATGTCTCTTTTTTAGGGGGTCATTTCCGTATCCTGAAAGGTATAACCAGTTTCCGTAATTACTGCATGGGTCATAATCAATCAATTGTTCCTCAAACCATTGGGCACCCCTTCTCCAATCTAGACCCAGATCATTTATTAAATAAGAGGCGGTGTTTTGCCTACCACGGTTGCTCATCCAACCAGTTTCCCTCAATTCATTCATGTTTGCATTAATAAATAAGTTTCGGGTCATACCATTCTTCCATTGGGAAAAAAGTGCTTCCGCATTTTGAGGCTCGGTAATGGATGGTCTTTCTGGATGCATGCCACGGCTCTGAAAAATCTTGGGTCCATAAAGTTTTGCGGTGAAGTGGAAAAAATCGCGCCATAATAATTCAAAGATCAGCCAATAGGTACTCTCATTGGATCCATATTGGGATTCATAATGTTTAACCTCCCAGTAAATTTCCCGAGGTGAAAGACAACCACTAGAAATCCATGGAGAAAATCGTGATGAAAAGTCAGGTCCTTGAAGTTGATTGCGGGTGTTCTTATAGTTGGCAACACCATGTTTTTCCCACATCCATTGCTTGATTCGTTTCTTTCCCGCTGACACACCTCCCAGGAAGTCATAATAGTTGATCGGATAAGGTCGAGAGGGTGGGAATCCTAAATCCGTAAGACTGGGCAGCTTAGTGAGTGGCAGTGAAGGAGAATTAAGGGTATCAATCATTGCAAGACTGGGACGTACAACCCATTGCTTTTCCACTAATTTTCGAAATTTGGAAAATGTCTTTGGCAAATCTTCAAGAAGAAAGGGTAGGTCATTTAGGTGGACCAAGGTTTTGCTGTGATCCACTTGTGTGGGAACCTTTCTGGAAAGTGCATCTTCTGCTTCTTTTTCTTCCCATGCATTTTCTTGTGAAATATAACAGAAATTCGCACCGACCCGTTCCATGAATCGGGGAATGGCAATTTCAATATTGCCATAAAGAAAGTGTAATTCCCCACCTCGTTTTTGAATATTTTCATCCAAGCAGGCGAGTGATTCCAAGATGAATTTAGCCCTGTGGGAAGAGATTCTTTTCGGGTGTTGAGCCTTCCACAGCCTTTCTTCAAATGAATAAACTAGAAAGAGTTGATCGCACTCGTTTCGAGCAATTTGCAAAGTGGGGTTATCCTGTAAACGAAGATCATTGCGGAAACAATAAACACCGGTAACCATTCAATATGTGATATGATATTTCTTTTTGTAGGCAAATTCTGCCTAAATTATTTAATCAAATAGATCAATCAACTGACCAACCACGCAGGGATTATGAGTTTTCTACTTTCTTAAGTTCCCAGTAGTCTTTGATTCTTATGCCACCATTCTTGTCCATGGGAAGCACCTCACAAATCTTGATGCATTCCGGACCCACCGTAAATCGTTTTACCTTACCCATCGAATCAAGCTTTTGGGGGAGTCCTGCCCGACCTGATATTTCCACACATTCGATCAGGTCTTTCCCGTTATAACCTTTTTCGATTGATTCGCTATAGAGTCCCTCTGGGTGAGTGAAACCTATGATAATACCAAAGCGTACTCTCCCATTTTTTGCATGACGGACAACATCACCGGGCAAAAAAGAGTTAGGTTTGCGGAATCTTGATAAGTCGAGTTTGCGGCATTTTTCACTATCGATCGTAAAAAATTTCAGCCTGTCTTTGGCATGGCTTAAGAAAGGTGAGAGATCGTGACGGTTGAGTTCCAAGACTTGTAGTTTCTTTCTTTTGTCGCCAAAAATTGCGACAATTTCGCCAAGCCTTTTATCACTTTTTGATGACGAAGTTTCTTCAACGATCATGCCAATTTCTAGGGCATTGGCACGAGATGACTTATCGGTTGTAGCAACCATAGGGCATTCGGTTGATGGAGAAGGGGTAAATAGGGTTATGTCAATTTATACTGAGACGACAATCAACTTTTGGCAAAATTATTTTTACACAACAGACAATTGCTCTAGGTAAAAGACGAACCTATTAAGAGTTAATGAGAGAAAAATAATCTTTAATTCTTACCCCCCCATTTTGATCCATAGGTAGAACCTCACACAGTTTGGCATGTGCAGGACCAATTTCAAATTTCTTGATTTTCCCATCTGCATCTCGCTTACGCGGTAATCCGGATCGACCACTAATCTCGACACATTCAATAATATCTTTCCCATTATACCCTTTTTCCCAGGAATCGCTGTAAAGGCCATCTGGATGATGAAAGCCTACAATGATGCCAAAACGAAAAGATTGAAGCCTCCTGTGGCTGATCACATCACCTAATTGAAAAACTTTTCTCTTCTTAATGTTTAGGACTTTGAGTTTTCGACAATTTTCTTGAAGAGTATTGAAGAAGCGAAGCCTGGCATAGTTTCCAGCAAATTTAGGACTTAAGCTTCTCGGGGCGAGTTCAAGAAGTTTTAGCTTAGGTTTTTTCCCTTCGGTTATAAAAACAATTTCGCCGACTCTTTTTCTTGCGAAGCCTGAATTTTTTTCAACCACAATGTCGCCGAGTTGCCAAATATGAGGAGAAATCCTTTTCATAGTACAGATATATACTAGATGTAAATATACCAAAAAGCAAGAGTTATTTCTTATATTTTACTTCTTTAAATTCTACAAACCATTAAGTTCCATTTTTGAAAAGCAGTTATAAGCTGGGTTGGTGTTGCCAAGGCTTCTGATTGGGGAAAGGATGCAGTCGTGTGCTTTCTTGGTTTAGATTTAGGGACTGGTGGAATCCGTTGCATTGTTGTCAACGAAGAGGGGCTTGTTTTGACTGAAGTAACAAGATCTCTATCCCGATTAAATTTGTCCGCTAATCCAGGTGAATCTGAGCAAGACGCAAAGGAGTGGATTTCCATCCTTGAAAGTGCCCTGGATGAGCTTTTTGCCGAACCGAAAAACCGACATATTTTAGCCGTTGCGGTCGACTCGACTTCCGGAACCGTTCTGCCAGTGGGTCCAAATACTGAACCTCTTGGACCTGCCCTTTTGCACAATGATATGAGATCTGTTGAGGAGGCTGAATTTTGTAAAAGTATTTTTGATGGGGATTGCTCACCTTCCTTTTCCTTACCTAAAATTTTTTGGATGGGTAAACATCTCTCCTTGCCCGATGAGGTCCGTTTTTTACATGCGACTGATTTTTTAAATGCATGGTTGTGCGGAAGTGTTGATATTCCGACTGACTTTACCAATGCGATGAAATCAGGGGTTGATTTAGAAGCAAAGAAATGGCCGGATACTTTAGCGGGCATTCCTTTACCTCCAGTCGTGGCGCCCGGTCAAGTAATTGGCCAAATCTCAAAGACTCATCAGAAAAGATGGTCCTTAACTGGGAAGTGCATATTGGTTAGCGGAGCTACTGATTCCAATGCTGCATTTTATGCCTCTGGTGCTGCTAAAATTGGAGACTGGTCAACGACAGTTGGGACAACATTGGCCGTGAAAGGTGTATCATCTAAAAGGATATTTGATCCGCTCGGTCGTATTTATTGTCATCTTCACCCCGATGGCAATTGGATGCCCGGTGGTGCATCCAATGCAGGTGGCGAAATCATTAAGGCTGAATTCGGTAATCGACTCGAAGAGCTTGAAAGAGATATTACAGGGAGTCAAATTACAGCTGCCCTTGTTTATCCATCCATTCGAAAAGGTGAACGCTTACCTTTTGCTGATCCGCAATTTTTACCTTTTGGTAATAGGAGAGATTGTGACCGGAGCGAGTATTTTCTCGGATGTTTGGAGGGCTTGGCTTTTGTTGAAAAAATGACTTACGAATTATTGAAGCAGCTCGGGACTGAGGTGGGCGAACGAATTTTTGCGACTGGTGGCTCGGTCGCTAGCCAGCTTGGTTTGCAAATAAGAGCCGATGTTTTGCAACGTTCCATCCTGGTCCCCCAATACCCCAATTCAGCAATGGGTTCCGCCATTCTGGCCGCAGCAGGATATTACTCTAAGGCCGTGGGTGAGATGTCTGCTGAATTAGTAAGAATTTTAAAGAAGGTGAACCCGAGTTCTGAAACAGATGCATCCAGAAATGATCGGTTTTCCAGGTTTATAAACCTTTGCGCAGAGAAAAGAACGGGGCCATGAAATTAGAACTTTTCATCTCCGATCTGGATGGAACCATTCTAGAAACCGAAGATTATCATCGGTTAGCATATAATGCTTTGTTCGAAGAATTGGATGTAAAAAAATCATGGAGTAAACAGGACTATGTTGCTCGCTTGCAAACCATGGGCGGCAATAAATTTCGGGAAGTTTTTGAATGGATGAAATTACCCGAAAAGGAATATCCTGAAACAAAGACCAAATTATACCAAAGGAAAACTGAACTTTATGTTGAATTGATCACCCGAGATTTGGAGAATGGTACACTCGGGCTCAGGCCAGGAATTCCCCGTTTTTTTAATGAGATTATGGCGGCGGGTGTTCCCATCTCCATCGCGACCGCTTGCGTTGGGTGGGCGGCCGAAAAAGTGGTTGAAGCTGCCTTGGGTAAACAATTTTTTCAGTCACTTGCTGGTTTCTGTGGAGGAGAATCGACTGCAAAGCATAAACCTGCCCCAGATATCTACTTGCTCGCAGCAGAAAAATCTTCAGTTCCAACTCCTGCCTGTGCAGTGCTTGAGGACACCGCCCATGGTATGAGTGCTGCAAAAGATGCTGGCATGGTATGCGTGGTTACGCCAAGCGAATTTGCTAAGAATCACCAATTTCCCCGTGCCGATTTAGTGTTAGAGGATTTGGAAACACCCAAGCCTTTTACTCTGCCAGATTTAATATCTCTTTTTGAAGAGGGATATTCGTTAGCCTAGTTTATTTTCTTTATTTCATCCTTTAGCTTCCAAACTCGAGGATGTTCTGAACCAAGTAAGTTCGAAAAAATTCCCAACGATCTTGTGTAAGCAGTTTTTGCTGCTTTCTGATTTTCCTGAATGAGATGCATCGATCCAATCGTATAATAGGTTTCTGCCACCTCGATATTATTTTTACCCAATCTGTGCTCCAATTCGGGGATGGAACTTTCCAGCCTTCTGATTGCCCGCATGTAATCATTTTTGGACATCCTGTGGGTCGTATTTTGCTTTGCTCTGTTGTCCAATACCTGTCGTTCGGTAGGTTGATAACGGGATGGGGGAGGAGGGCCTTCTCCCTCCCCTGTTTCTCCGTCACTTGATCTGAACCATTTTTTGGATTTATGAAAAGCATCGGATAAGTATTCGACCGTCTGACTTTTGGTAACTGTGACTCCACTGCCTCCACACGAGGTTAAACAAATCAAAAGTAGCATAGCAGCATGAGTACGGGCCATAATAGTCAATTAATACCCAAATGATTACCCGGTCAATCTATCTTCCTTTACGAAGTTGGCTAATCGCTTGAATTGATTTATGGAGTGACTGATGAGAGCCATTCATTCTGCCCATGATTACGGAGTTCTTCGTGAGAAATGGAGGGTATTATCAAAAAAAAGTTCCCTGAACTACAAAGAATTAGTGGTATATGATCAGCTCCCGGTTTTTGAGATTTCCAATCCATTACTTAACAGCAGGCAACCTGCCTTGTATCTTTCAGCTGGAATCCATGGCGATGAAGTAGCTTCATGTTGGGGATTATTAGATTGGGCAAATAAGAGTTCCGATCTTCTCACTCGCATTCCTGTGATTATTTTCCCTTGCCTGAACCCATGGGGTTTCATTCATAATTCTCGTGCGGATCAGACAGGTCTGGATCTTAATCGTATTTGGGCGAATAATAAACATCCCTTAACCGAACAAATTTTCTTACGCCTCGATGAAATATCCATTTCATTGTCGTTAAATCTGCATGAAGATTTTGATGCCCATGGTATTTATTTATACGATCCAGTCTTTGAAGATACGAATGATTCTTGGGCCGATGACATATTAAGGGCGGGTCAAAAAGTATTACCTTTGGACAAGCGGAATAAAATAGATGGAAGAACCGTTCAAAATGGCGTGATCAGACCAAGTCTAGATGATCCACCCATCGATGGAATTCCTGAAGCTCTATTTCTGGTGGAAAAACATGGGTCGAGAAACTTTACCATTGAAACGCCCTCCGAAGAGTCACTAGCACTTCGCATTTCAGCCCAAATGCTTATGATCGAGGAAGCTGTCCGTTTGGCATTCTAAAAGGGTTTGTAAAAATTATCTTTTAGAATGGTGCGGGCAGACGGAATCGAACCGTCGACACCAGCTTGGAAGGCTGGGGTTTTACCCCTAAACTATGCCCGCTTGAGGAAAGGTAGAAATAAAACCGAATCAGGAGCGTTCGGTCAAGGGGAATTAAGTGGTTTGATCGGTAATTCCAAGTGCTTGGCAAACTTTCCGATGAAAGAGTTGCGATCCTACTCGAAATGGACATGGCCCCATAGCTGGGCTAAATGACTTCATCGGGAATGCCGGGTTTCTGACAAAGTGAAATTTGGCACCAGCACCTTCACAAATAGCATACCCGGCAGCGCAGTCCCATGGCTTCGAGCGAAATTCCAGGCACCCATCGAGTCTGCCTGTGGCAACATTGGCCAGACCAACCGCTGCAGACCCAGGGCAACGAATGCGCCATTCCTGTAAGACATCCCGTAACGAGTCTAGATCGGCGGTGGGGATGGGAAAATGCATGCAGAATGTAAGTTTTTCGTTTACCAAACTTTCGGACACATGCACCCTACGATCACCTTCGATCGTTCCGACCACCGGCCCTCCCTGTAATAAGTTATCTCGGCCATAATCATAAATAAATCCATAGACGGGCACTCCATTTCTTAGCAGACCCAGTGAAATTCCACATTCGGGCACCCCAACTGCATAATTGTTGGTCCCATCGACCGGGTCGAGTAGCCATGTAAATTCTTCTTTTAAAAGAACTGGTTCGGCCGCTTCAGCAGATTCTTCGGAGCAATAATCATCTTGCGGAAACAATTTCTGAAGATGGTCAAACAAATGCTTAGATATAGTTTCGTCCACCTCGGTAACACGGGTGCCGTCCCTTTTCCACCTGCTTTGTGCGAGTCCAAAGTTTGCCCGGAAATAGTCAACCTGTGCAAGCACTGCATGGTGACCCGCAAGAATGCGTTCCGTAAGCGAATAGTCTAATGCGGAAAGCTCAGGGGTTTGGTTGGTTAGGGATCGATCCATTTCCCTTCTTCTTGAATGAGATCGATCAATCGGTCAACTGCCTCCTTTTGCGGGATGGCAGATTTAACCCGATTTTTACCTACATATAAGTCGATCTTGCCCGGACCAGAACCTACATAACCAAAGTCAGCGTCAGCCATTTCTCCGGGACCATTAACAATGCACCCCATCACCGCAATGGTAACCCCTTTTAAGTGTCCTGTTGCCTGCTTGACCAACTTGGTGGTGCTTTGTAAGTCAAACAGGGTGCGACCGCAACTTGGGCAGGCAATGAATTCAGTTTTTGAGATACGGGCCCGGGCACCTTGCAGGATATTGTAAGCCAATGCCCGATTTCGATCTAATCCGCCCATGTGCTCGATAGAGAGAAGGTCTCCCATCCCATCGCAGAGCAAAGATCCAGAAAGAATGGAAGAGTCGAGCACTTTTCCTGAAAATAGGTCGTCTTGGGGAAACAATCGGTTCGAAGAAGTGTTACGAATCCAAATGGGAAAAGACAACCCTGCTTCTTTCATGCAAGCGGTAAGAGCTCGATATCCCGCAACTGGGTTATTCCAAGGCGAGGTTTGTGCTAGGGTGATAACTGGTTTGACAGATGCTCCATTGAGCAGGAGTTCAACACCGGCGGAAATTTTTGTTCCCGGCAGCGGGATGCAAGGGCGATGGCCTGCGGATTCGCAATGGGCAAGAAAACGGGCAAGGTCGGGCTCTTGGCCATTAAAACGGGCGGCATGCCAAAGAAGTTCAGGGGAAGAACGGTGAGCATCGGCAAGATGTGCGGAAGGATCTTCACGGAAGTCATCAATTACAATCAAGGGAATAGCACCCAATAGTGATTTTCGCAGAATTTCTAAATTTAAAAGATCACCATCTTTTTCCACAGGTACTATCAATCCTTCGAGGGGTGCATCTTTCCCCGCCGTTTGCACACGGGCAGTATCCTGAATAATTTCCTCAATTTTACTAAGTGGCTGACTTGCGGATGCCAGCACAACTGGGGGAAATTTTTCTCCTGCATCCAATTTTCCCAAAGCGAGGGTGAGAGATGGGCATGGGCGACGTTGGTAAACAAAGGGATCGATAAATTCTTTTGGTTCCTCAACCATGTTCTGCTTTGTTTGCCACCATTGATGTGCCCGGTGGGCAAGATCTCGAGCTACAGGAATTTCTGCCACGGGGTCTTCGGTGAGCGAAACACGAAGGGTGTCTCCCAGCCCATCAAGGAGAAGGGAACCAATTCCTATCGCACTTTTAATCCGGGCATCTTCTCCATCTCCAGCCTCAGTAACCCCCAAATGTAAGGGGTAATCCATCCCTTCGCTGTGCATCAGAGAAACGACCAGACGGTAGGCTTCAATCATGACTTTTGGATTGCTTGATTTCATGGACAATACCAGATCGTGATAACCGTGAGAACGGGCGATTCGTAGAAATTCTAGGGCAGATTCAGCCATCCCCCGGGGGGAGTCACCAAACCGGTTCATAATGCGGTCAGAAAGCGAGCCATGATTGGTTCCGATACGCATGGCTCGTCCCAGTTCCTTGCATCTGAGCACGAGCGGACTGAATGCATGATGTAAACGTTCGAGTTCCTCCTCGTACTGAACATCCGAATACTCACGGGTCTGAAATTTCTTTCTGTCCGCATAATTCCCCGGGTTCACTCTCACTTTTTCCACATGTTTGGCCGCTTCCATCGCGGCTTGGGGCATAAAGTGAATATCAGCAACCAAGGGGACTTCAATCTTTGCCGCCCGAACATGAGAGGAAATTTCCTTGAGAGCTTTTGCCGCTCTGATGTTTGGTGCGGTAATGCGGACGATTTCACAACCCGCTTCGGCCAGTTCAATGGTTTGTCGGACAGTAGATTGAATGTCCAAGGTGTCCGTTGTGGTCATTGACTGAACCCGGACCGGTTGTTGTCCACCTAAGATTACTTGGCCAATATTGACCTCTCTAGTGCTCCTTCGGGACGGATGAAAGCGGGAGACGCAGTAGGGAGTCGCCGGGCCCATATCGTATGATTATTCCGACTAAAACGGAAGAATGCGCTGCACATCGAAAAAGGTGACGTAGAGCATGAAAGAGAAAAGAAGGGCGACGAAGAGAATTTGTGCTCTTTCGAGAAAGGCAAGCGGTAAGGGTTCGCCCCGTAATTTCTCAACAGTTGCAAAGAGCATATGCCCACCATCGAGAACGGGTATGGGTAAGAGGTTGAGAATGGCCAGGTTAACATTGATGAAAACGACAAACCAAAGCAGTTTTTTGAAGCCAATTTTTGCAAAAACACTCAGGTGATTGACGATCCCAACAGGACCGCTCATGTTCCGGAGTTTAACATCAGAGCCAGGGCTTACCAATCCACTTAAGGTAAGGTACATATCCTTTACTCTGCTGTAGATCAGCTTGAGCGGGTTGGGGTAGGTAGTGACAATTTTGAAGTCTGGACGGAAACCGATCATTTTGCGGATGGCCGGAACACCTGCCACTAAAATTTCCTTTTCCACCGGGATCATTTCAAAAGTCCTTTTGGAACCACGTTCGCCTCCCTGGCGAACGGTCAAGGAAACACTTTGGTTGCGCTCGACTTTTTCCAGTTGGTCAACGAGTTGGGAAAAGGAATGAATGGTTTGGCCATTAAGGGCAATGGGTTGATCACCAACCTGTAAGCCCGCTTGGACGGCAGGCATATCTGGTGAGAGTTCACCAATAAAGAAGGTTTCTTTGGGGCCAATGCCAATCACCCTGATTTCTTCGGGACCCCAGACTTCAGGGAATAGCTCAATTTTCATTTCTTCAGTATTTCGCAGAATGGTCAGATTGAGAAGTCTTCGGCCCTGTGCGGTTTGTTGTTTACCAGTAATAATCCGGTTTTGGATATCCATGAAATCATCGACCGGTGAACCATCAACTGCCAAAATCTCATCACCCGCCAAAAGGCCTGCTTTCTTGGCCGGAGAAGTGACTTCCTCACCCTCCTCAACCAATGGATTCCATCGTTCCACAGTATCTGCAACAAAGCCGATTTTTGTGGTCAGTTGGGCGTCGCTTACATCATAGCCGAAAAACCACAATACTGCGGATAAAACGAAAGCGAGTAGGACATTAAATACTGCACCCATCACAGAAACGATCATTTTGTCAGCATAAGTGATCTTGGGCAGAGGATCTTCCTCAATTGTCTCGTTTTCCTCTTCTTCCTCATCAAAGTCATCCCAAGCGGATTTGTTATTTTCGGGACGATCTAAATTCTTATCTTCTTTGTTTTCGTTTCCCTCCAGTCTGCCCATATCAGAGAGTTGAGGCAGGGCAACATAGCCTCCAAAGGGAATGGCGGAGAGTCGATACTCCACACCATTACGGGTCCATCCAAGCAATTTCGGTCCAAATCCGATGGAGAAACGGGTGATGATTAAGCC
This sequence comes from Opitutia bacterium, assembly GCA_038110535.1. Lineage (GTDB taxonomy): Bacteria > Verrucomicrobiota > Verrucomicrobiia > Opitutales > Seribacteraceae > Chordibacter. The sequence goes on from JAYNJW010000001.1 coordinate 28,596, forward strand.
CCGTTGACGAGCTGCCAAGAAATGACCCAGTTCATGGATGAAGATGGTAAATCCGAGTGCAAACAGGGCGACAAACAAAAAAGCTATGTCGTAGAGCATGGTCATGACAGTAAATCTAAATTAATGGGGCTTAAGCAACCCGTGCAATCTCGTGCTCGGCTAAAGAGCGTGCTTCCTGATCAAGAAAAAGCAGGTCGTTGAGGTTGTGATAAGAGCGATGGTTAAAAAGATTCAATGTATTATCAATAATGTTGGAAATGTCACCAAAGCCAATTCGATTCGCAAGGAATGCTTCCACCGCCAGTTCATTGGCAGCATTAAAAACCAAGGGAGCCGAGCTACCGCTATGGAGGGCCTCAGTTGCTAGCTTGAGGCAAGGATAGCGCTTCAGATCGGGTGGCGAAAAACAAAGATCAAAGCTTGCGGAGAAATCAATACCCTCTTCCACTCCTGGGTAGCGTTCCGGGAAAAGAAGGGCATTTTGTAGGGCAAAGGTCATCGAAGGCGGAGACATTTGGGCAAAACTGCACCCATCTTTGAATTGAACGATTGCATGAACAATACTGGGCGGATGGATCAAAACATGGAGTTTTTCCGGTGATAAGTCAAAGAGCCACTTTGCTTCAATTAATTCGAGACCTTTGTTTGCCATGGTTGCCGAGTCCACAGTGATTTTTGGTCCCATGTCCCAATTGGGATGGTGTAAGGCTTGCTTGGGTGTCGCCTTCGCTAAATCTTCGATTGGCCAGTCCCGAAAAGGTCCACCTGACGCGGTAAGGGCTAAGGAATCCAAAGATTTTTCTGGTTGTCCATGAAGGCATTGAAAAACCGCATTGTGCTCGCTGTCCGCGGGGAAAATACGAGCTCCCTTCCGTTGAGCAGTCTCCATCACCAGTTCACCACCAACAACAAGGGATTCTTTATTCGCAAGAACCACATCTTTCCCTGCTTCAAGTGCAGCAAGGGTGGGGGCAAGACCGGCTGCCCCGACGACTGCGACCAAAACCAAGTCTGCTTCATCGCATGCAGCAAGTTCTAGGAGAGACTGCTCACCGGTGTAAAATTTAGAGCCTGGCGGAAGGACGAGATCCGTGGCCGGTTTATGGTGTAGGTGAACTTTTTGAACTCCGAACTCACAGGCTATGGAAGCAAGCTTTTCCCCATTTTGAAATGCAGAAATTCCGATGAGTTCGAGTTTGTCTGAATGCTTGCGGATTACCCGCAAGGAACTTTCCCCAATCGATCCGGTTGCCCCTAATAAGACGAGTTTCTTCGGAAAACTCATGGATGGAGCCACAAAACGATGAAATATCCAGTTGGGGCAGACAGAATTAAACTGTCAGTTAAGTCTAGTAATCCACCGATCCCGGGGATGGATCCGCCGGAATCTTTCATGCCTGCAAGACGTTTTAGCACAGAAGCAATTAAATCTCCAATCACCGAAACAATGGCAATGATCAAACCCCACCATGCTCCCTGCGACGGCTCAAATGCCCATGTTCCAAAATCAAAGAAATGGGCAAAATGATCATTTGCCAGCCAAGGAATCAATGCACCAATACCGGCAGATGCAGCCAGTCCTCCGAGCAATCCTTCCACTGTTTTTCCCGGACTTATGGATGGTGCCATCTTGGTGCGCCCTATGGTCTTGCCTACTAGCAGTGCCCCGATATCACTGAACTTGGCAACCAGTACGATCCAAAGACAGAAAAAGAGCCCAAATCCGATTGCTTCAGGATTTTCAGGGACATCAGTCAGTCGGAGTATACGCACGAAATAATGCAAAAGAAAGGTAACAAAGAGTAAGCCGAAAAAGGTAGGTAATAGTCTTTTCACATACAATCCACGCTGATCCTGTGGGAAAATCACACAGGCGGCGGAGGAAAAAAGAGCACCCACAGCTAGGGCATCGATTCCGGCACCAGGAAAATAAAAAGCAATTGGAATCATGCAGGCACCGGTGACCAAACCGGTTATGCGGTTGGCGGCATAGCCAATGCGGCCGAGTATGGTGTAAACCTCGAAAAGAGTAAGGGTGGCACAGAGGTTGAGGATCCACATCGCACCGGGTGCCTTCAATCCATATACGATGAATCCGAGCAATACCCAGAGAGTGATGGTGGCTAAGGTTCTAACAATCATGGGCAGTGGATAGGTTGATGAATTTGATCGCTCGTTTTTCCAAACCTGCGTTCCCGGCGGGCGTAGTTTGCAAGTGCCTCAATAAAGGCATCCCGGTCAAAGTCCGGCCAATGCAGGGAAGTAACAAAAATTTCCGCATAGGCGGCTTGAAGAAGTAGAAAGTTACTGAGACGAAATTCACCCGATGTGCGTATAATTAGGTCTGGGTCGGGAAGGTCCGCGGTTTCAAGATAAGGAAAAAATTCTTCCCAAGTTGGAACATTTGCTGGGTTTGGATGGTTCTGTGCGTACTTGGCGACTGCCTTTAGTATTTCCTGACGACTGCCATAATTGAGTGCCAAGGTCAGGTTCCAGGTCTCGTTTTCTTTGGTTTGTTCGATGGTTTCTTCCACAATTTTTCGGGCAAAATCCGGCAGGCCAGAAAGATCGCCAATGGCCCGAAGTCGAATTCCGTCCTTCATCATAGAGCGGAGCTCTTTTTTGAGAAACTCCTCCAGTAATTTCATTAAGCCAGACTTTTCTTCTTTGGGTCTGCTTTGGTTTTCCGTACTGAAAGCAAAAAGGGTGATATAAGGAACCCCGACTTCTTTGGCTGTATCCACCACCGCTCGGACATTTTCTACTCCATTGCGGTGTCCAAATAATCGTGGCCTGTTCCGGGATTTCGCCCAGCGACCATTCCCATCCATGATCAGGGCGACATGACGGGGCAGGTTATTTTTTTCTTCAGGCAAGAGGTTGAGCATAGTCTATTTGATACATCTTTATCTCAACGGCTAAGGGACCGATTGACAACGAGGAAAGCATGGGATAGCAAATTTAGAGGATGTTTTTACCCCTTGATGCACAGGAAATGAACCATTCACTTGCAAAGTTACCAGGCTGGGAATGGAGTGAGGATAAATTAAAAAAGACTTTTCTGTTCTCTGGCTTCAGGGAAGCGATGGGATTTATTCTGCGAATTTCTTATGAAGCAGAGGCCGCGGATCACCACCCTGAAATTTTCAACTGCTATAATCGGGTGGAGATTGGACTCAATACGCACGATGCCGGAGGCAAAGTCACGCACAAAGATATCGAGCTTGCCCAAGTGATTGAAAAAATTTTGGCTACCTAGTTTAGTAAAGTTTTTTGATTTTTTCGGGCAGAGGACGGGCATCTTCTGGTACTTGGTATTCTTTTCTTAACCGGGAAAGTTCCCTTTTCATTTCTGCAGTAATCTCCTTGTAATCAGGTTCGCCATAAACGGATTTTAATTCGTGGGGGTCTTTTTCGAGATCGTACAATTCCCAGCCGTCGATCATGTAAAAATGGATCAGTTTGTAGCGATGATTACGAACGCCATAGTGCCGGCGGACATTGTGGTATCCAGGGAACTCATAGTAGTGATAATAGAGCGACTCCCTCCAGTCCTTTGGGGTTTCTCCTTTGAGCAAAGGAACAAGAGATATTCCCTGCATATCCTTGGGCTGTTTGGCTCCACAGATTTCAAGAAAGGTCTGAGCATAGTCGAGGTTTTGTACGAGATCCATATTGACGCTGCCCGCTGGGATGGTTCCGGGCCAGCGGACCAAGAGCGGAGTGCGGAAGGATTCCTCATACATCCAGCGCTTATCATACCAACCATGTTCTCCTAAGTACCAACCCTGGTCGGAGGAATAGACAACTACAGTATCATCTGCTAATCCACTTTTCTCCAGATAGTCGAGTAATCGGCCGATATTTTCATCTACCGAATCAATGCATCGAAGATAGTCTTTTGCATAACGCTGATACTTCCATTTTAAAAGATCATCCTCTTTTAAGTTTGCCTGGCGGAATGCTTTGTTTTTGGGCTCATAGGCGGCATTCCAAACTTTCTCTTGCTCATCATTTAATTCTCTCGGGGGAGTTAATTTGAAATCCCAGTCATCACGCATATGTCGATCAATCGTCATGGTCTGAGAGGAAGCGGGAGATAATCTATTTTGATAATCATCCCTTAGTGTTGCCGGCTCCGGGATATCTTGATCATCGTATTTTCTCATGTATTTGGGAGCAGGTAACCAGTTGCGATGGGGAGCCTTGTGCCACGAACAAAGGAAAAAAGGCTTTTCTTTGTCACGCTCGTTCTTGAGCCAATCCAAGGTGCGGTCCGTAATGATATCGGTGGTATATCCAGTGATGTTTTTATTTCCATCGGGGGTAAGAAAAAGTGGATTGTAGTAAGGGCCTTGACCACGAAGCACTTCCCAAAAATCAAATCCAGTGGGACTGCTTTTTAAATGCCACTTTCCAAAGAGAGCAGTTTGATAACCGGCTTTTTGCAAGAGTTTGGGAAAAGTTTGCTGAGACCCGTTAAAGGTCTCCCCGTTGGTTAATTGTCCATTTAAATGACTGTGCTTACCGGTGAGGACGACTGCCCGGCTAGGGGCACAGATCGAGTTGGTGACAAAGGCACGATCAAACCGCATCCCTTCGTTTGCCAAGCGGTCAAGGTTTGGGGTCTTGTTCCGGTTGGAACCGTAGGCAGAAATTGCCTGATAGGCATGATCATCGGAGAAAATGAAAAGGATATTGGGTCTCTTGGCAGAAACATGATAGCTGATCAAAAGGATGGGCAAAAAGTAAATTAAAGGTTTCATTTCTCGACATTCATTGCTTTTGCTTTCTTCATCAATCACAAATCAATGATAAATGAATAAAAGGATTACAGGTCGTGGGTAAGGAATGTTTGTGGCATAATCATGATTTGCCAGAAAGATAGATTTGGCAGAATCGTTCCCTTGTTAGTTGCCCAGACCATTGGGGCATTCAATGACAACGCAGTCAAAGCGTTCCTTCCTGTACTGGTAGCCTATCATTTCGGGAAAGAAAGTATGGACCAGATCAACCAATGGGCTGCGTTGTTATTAATTCTTCCATTTATTTTGTTTGCTCCCCTGGCAGGATGGGTGTCCGACAGGTTCTCTAAGCGCAGGGTCATTGGGGTCAGTCTGTTTTCCCAATTCATCGGACTTTCTGGAATTCTCGCGGGTATTTCTATGCAGTCACTACCCGTCTGTCTGGTTGGTTTTTTCCTGCTGTCCACCCAATCCACTTTTTTGTCTCCCGCAAAAAAAGGAATTCTTAAGGAAATTGTAGGTTATGAAAAACTGGGCAAGGCGGTGGGTTGGATGGAAATGCTTTCGATTGTGGGTATTCTTGGAGGTGCCTTCACTGGTGCTGTTTTATTTGATCAATTTGTAATTGAGCGTGGTGGATGGGAGGCGGCTCAGCAGATTATTCTCATTGTTCTGGTTTTGGCTCTTATGTCATGGTTGGTGAATTTGCCCACTCCTACGACTGGGGTTTTCAGCAACGATCCGTTTCGTCCTCATTTGTTTTTGAGTCATTTGCAAGATTTGAGTCATTTACTACTAAACCCCAGACTCCGGTGGGCTGCCTTGGGGGATGCCTGCTTCTGGTCGGTGGGTGGATTTTTTTATCTGGTTCTCGTGAGACTGTCCGGAGAAGTAACCGAGGGAAATATGGGGATGGGCAGTCTTTATGGTTATTGGTTTTTGTTGCTGGGAATCGGAATTATGGCTGGGGCCTTGTTTGCTGGGTATCTTAACAAGGGAAGGGTGGAGATTGGGCTCAGTCCTCTCGGTCTGCTGGGCATGACTTTAAGTTTAGTTGGGGTTTATTATTTCCCACCTCTGGGAAGTAGGTTTGAAGCCTGCTGTGCAACCCTTGGTTTTTTTGGAGCACTCTTTTTTGTTCCGCTCAATGGATATTTGCAAAATCAGGCAGAGCCAAAGGAACGGGGGCAGATTTTGGCTGCTTCCAATTTACTAACCCAGTTGGCGGGAATGGTCCTAATCGGAGTGCATGCATGGCTTGTGAATAAGCTTGAGATTGGGGCAAAGGTCGAGATTTTGATTTTACTCTTTCCCCTTGGTCTCCTGGCTGTGCTGGTCACAACTTTTTTGTTTGAGGACCTTCTCCGTTGTTTTTTTCACATGCTTCTCCGAATTTTTTATCGGATCAAAATAAAGGGAATGTCGAATTTCCCCGAACAAGGAGGAGCATTGATTGTCAGCAATCATTTATCCTATGCGGTCCAGTTTTTATTGGAGCTGCATTTCCTAGAAAAGTCAGGTACCTAGCTCATGAGGAATTGTCGAAATCCAGGTTGATGAAAGCGATCTTCCGCTTAACGGATACCTTGACCGTTTCCTCGACCAATGCATTGGCATCCTTGAGACAATCAGTAACACGGATAACTGCAGGTATACCACTCTGTCTTTTCGCCGAGGGAGAGATTTCGAGAATAGGGATAACCTTGTCTTTTATGCGTGGTTCCATCCTGTTGGCTAAATCTGCGAGAGCCCCGATCATTCCCACTTTTTTGGATGGGGTTTGGGGGAGTGTATACAGCAACAAAAGGGGTTGTTTTTTTAAAAAATTACCTCAGTCTTTCCCCTATTGTATATCGGTGTATGTGGGACCTCCCATTGATCCGGAGCGGGCGACACCAGAGTCCATTCGTCAGGCTGTGCTGGAGTTGGGGCGTGATGCTTTTGATCAAAGATTGGGAAGCACAAAGGAGATGTCTTCAAATTTGAGAAAGCGAATTTTTCAATCAAGTGAAGGGATTCTTTTTAAAAGTAAGGATGGGACAGAAATATCGAGAAGCCGATTTTTACAAAATTTAGGTCATGCAAAAATAAATTTACCAAATCCTTTCCATGATTGGGCTGAGGGAGTTAGGGAGATGTTAAACCGAAAGGATGAATCCACGATTTTTCCTTGGGTGAATTGGATGCGGATCAAGCAGACTAATTTGATCGACCATCCCAAACTCCTCATTTGCAGGGGAGAAAAAACATGGATCGATCAATGGTTTCCTTGGTTTCCCTTACTTTCTGGTTTTGGTATCCAGCAAAATGATGACGGAACATGGGAGACGATGACCGATGATCCTCATTTGGTACCCCATAAAGTGGAGGGGTTTGCCACTTTGCAAAATGGTTTAGTTGCCCTTCAGTTTCCTGATCAAATCGACGAGAATAATTGCCAGCAAGGAAGCAGGCCTGGGACATGGGGAAGGATGCTGCCGGGATATTCCTACACCCAAAACGGGGAAGAGTTTGTTTTACATGGGCTGAACCAATCAGAAATTCTCCCTCAAATTTCATTGGATGAAGATGGGTTCCTTCTAAAAACAGGAAATTAGTTCCAAGCTTTTCCTGAGTAAATACATGTGATATGATGATGATTTTATTTCCACTTCATGCCTGAATTTCTTAAAGAATCTTCCCACTTTGCTGAGGCAATTTCCAGACTCAACGATCTGCCCATCCTCGTGCTTGGGCACAGGCGGCCCGATGGAGATTGTATTGGTTCCCAGGTTGCTCTTACCCGTGCTTTGATTGCACTTGGGAAAGATGTCCGGGCAGTTAATGAAGATCCGGTTCCCCGAACTCTGCAAAAGTTTGTGGGGGATACACCATTTTTTTCTCCGGATCAAGTGGAGGATCGGGATTACCGAGTAATCACTGTGGACTGTGCAGATCAGTACCGGGTGGGCGATTCTTTGTTCAAAAGATACCCAGTGGTTGATCTCAATATTGATCACCATGTCTCCAATACGAAATATGGGAAACAAAACTTCATTTTATCTGATGCCGCTGCGACCGGAGAAATTTTGGCGAAGTTCTTTTTTGACTCCAACTATGAGGTGGACCAAACCACCGCTGAAGCACTCTACCTCGGGATTTGCACCGATACCGGTCAATTTTGTTACTCCGCAACCAATGCCTCCGTGTTTGAAGTCTGTCGGCGTCTTTGTGAATTGGGAGCCAGTCCGTCCGGAATAGCCCACGAGCTTTACGAGAATGAGAAGCCTGGTCGTATACAACTCCTCCAACGCTTCCTTGCCAGTTTCAAAATGGAATATAATGACCGGGTGTGCATCGGTTCAATTATGGGCGGGTACTACAACGATACAGGAACTAAGCCAGAGGATACGGAAAACTTCGTTGATTACACCCGATCATTGGAAGGGGTGGAGATTGGGGTATTGCTGGAAGAGCGGGATGGCAAAATCAAGGGCAGTTTCCGGGCAAAAGATGAGAATCTTCGGGTCGATTTATTGGCCAAAGAATTTGATGGGGGTGGACATGCATGTGCGGCGGGCTTCAATGTGGAGGGCAAGATTGATACCTTTTATCGAACCCTGCTTGACGCGATTGGAAAGCATCTCGAACTGACAGGAAAGAAAAACTCTGGATGAGTACAAGGCAGGATATTGATTTCGAGGGTATTCTCCTGGTTGATAAACCACAGGGCATAACTTCCCACGATGTGGTGGACAGGTTGCGCCGGAAACTAAGAATGAAAAGAATTGGTCATGCCGGAACCTTGGATCCATTAGCCACTGGATTGCTTATAATGCTGGTTGGCAAGGCGACCAAAGTTTCCCAGTTTTTAATCAGTTTGGATAAAGCTTATGAAGGAACCTTTCTGCTGGGAGTGGAAACCGATAGTCAGGATGCGGACGGTGAAGTGGTTGCGGAAAAGCCTTTGCCAGAAGGATTGTCCAAAGTGCAATTGGCCGAGGAAATGGCTGGGTTTTTAGGAGACCAGTACCAGACCCCTCCGATGTTTTCGGCCAAAAAGATTGATGGAGTGCCTTTATACAAGATGGCCCGAAAAGGGAAAACCGTGGAACGAGAACCCCGTTTCATTCGCATTAATGAATTGAAGTTGGAGAAGTGGGAACTGCCAGTTGGTCAATTTTTTATGGACTGCAGCAAGGGTACCTATGTCCGTACGGTGGTTCATGATCTTGGGCAACGACTGGGATGTGGTGCACATTTGCAAAGCCTTAGGCGGACCAGAATTGATCAGTTTGAAGTTTCTCAATCGCTCACCCTTGATGAAATAAATGATGCCCCCTTGGGCGAATTTCAAAATCATCTCATTCCTGTTCGAGAAGCGGTCCCAACCCATGTGCTGTGATGATGGAGCGAGTCTTTGACTCGATTGTCCAATTCGGCAGTCAATGGGAAAAGGATGTGTGCCTGGCAATTGGCATGTTTGATGGGGTCCACTGTGGCCATCGTTCCGTTCTGAATTTAGCGATTGAGGAAGCCCGGCACTTTTCCGGTTCCTCGGTTGCTTTGACCTTTCCTCAGCATCCGGCAAGTTTCCTGCGACCCGGGAAGGAACCACCTCTGTTAATGTCTGCAATGGATAAAGCAGGAAGTTTGTGTGCCTCAGGAATGGATGCGGTGATCCTCCAGCCTTTTGACCAACTTTTATCGAGCCTAGAGGCGGAGCAGTTTCTGCCTTTTCTCAGAGAAAAAATCCCTTTTCTGAAAGCGATTACTGTCGGGGAAAATTTTCGTTTTGGAAAAAATAGAAGGGGAGACTCTTTAACCCTAGCAGAAATGGGACTGCTTCATCGTGTAAAAGTAAAGGTCGCAGAGTCTCTGGTTGTCAATGATTTGCCGGTGAGCAGTTCGCGCATCCGCCATGCTTTGTCCCAAGGCAGTATCAAAGAGGTTAATCAGATGCTCGGGAGGAATTACAGGGTCAGCGGGAAGGTTGTCCCCGGTAAAGCACTGGGCCGTACCCTTGCTTTTCCTACTCTTAATATTGAGTGGAATCCTCAGGCTCGTCCGGCTTACGGAGTTTATCTTGGCATGGTAACAGAAAAGAAAACCGGAGAGCAGATGGCTGCGGTTGCCAATTATGGAGTTCGCCCAACGGTGGAACAACAGGTTCAGGTGCCCCTTTTGGAAATTCACTGCCTGGATCAGCCAGATGTTTCCGTTTGGAAAGAGCGAGTGGACCTTGAAATGGAAATGGCCGCTTTTATCCGGCCAGAAATGAAATTCGCGGACATGAATGAATTATCGGCTCAAATCTGTAAGGATTGTGCCGAAGCACGTCGCTTATTTTCTGAGCTTTTGTAAAGCCGGTGACCAGCAACTGGTCCGGCCTCCAATTTCTTGCCGGATGAGGGGTGCTCCCGATCGGGGACAGGTTCCACCATCTTTCCATCTTTGGTGAAAGAGCCACTTGACAGGTGGATCGCCCCCCGTTGCCCCTACTGATTTCATCGCTCCGCGAATTACAAAAAGAATCTGCTGAAAAAGTTTTCTCTCTTCCTTTCCTTCCAGCATCGGGGAACGACAATTCGGGTGCAGGTGTGCCCGCCAGAGCACTTCATCAGCCATCCAGTTTCCCATGCCTGGGAAATATCTTTGATCCAGTAAGAGAGCTTTGAGTGGGCGTTTGCTATGCCGACGTAATGCATGGACTAAAATTTCAAAAGTAAATTCTTTAGATAACATCGATACCGGTCGGTCAGTCCACCAGTCTGGTGGATGTTTTCCTTGGTGCATCTGTAAGCGTCCAAATTGTCTCGGATCTCGGAGAACCAAGGACTGTCTTGCCTGAAACAAAACCAAGGCATCATGTTTTTCAGGGGAATAGTCCTTTTCCTTAAGATGCAACCAGCCAGTCATTCCTAAATGTAGACCCAGCCAATAATCTCCGGAAAAAAAGAAGAGCATCTGTTTCCCATGAGTTTGGGATTTTTTGAGGGTTTTACCGACAAGATCTATGCTGAATCTTTTGGGGTCTTCATCCCGGTAGACTCGGGAAGTTGGGTGGACATGCACTGCTTTAATTTTTTGGTTAAATCCAGGGTTCCACAAAGAACAGGCATAGGCAACTTCAGCGAGTTCAGGCATGATTGTAGGGATTAGGGAGCTAAGGATAATAATCGCTGGCGTACCACTTTGTCTGCTTTGCGATCTGTCCTGATTTCAATCACCCGGATTCCACTTTTGGGTGGATTCTTTAGGTGAGAGATAAGCTCCTTTTCTCCTTCATTCAAAAAATATTCCACCGAATGGGCACCACAAAGCTTGGCAAAATCACAGGATTGGGGAGTGGCAAAGCATTTTTCAAACTCAGGCAGGTTGGCAACGGGAAGATTTTCAAAAATCCCGCCCCCTCGGTTATTGATTAAAAGTACGGTGAGGGAGCCAACCAATTCGGGTGAGAAAAGCAGAGCATTGGAGTCATGAAGAAAGGCAAGTTCTCCGGTTAGTAAAAAAGTGGGCTGATCGCTTTGATGGGCGATACCAAGAGCCGTTCCAAGGGTGCCGTCAATCCCGTTTACACCACGGGCCCCAAAGAGTTTACGCCCCTGATCACTGGGTTTCCAAAACCATTCCGAGTCGCGTATGGGCATACTGTTTGCACAGTAAAAATTGGAGTGGCGAGGGAGGTGCTCGGAAAGTAAACGGGTTATTTTGGGTTCATGATGGCAAGATATTTTTTGAAATTCATGGTTTAGTTTTTCTTCAATCAATTGTTCTGCTTTCGACCATTTTTCCAGCCATCCCTGTTCAGGAGTGGGAAGGTTGAGATGATGTAAGTGATCAAAGCTTACCGCAATGAAGTGACTATCCCCTTTAAGTGGATCAACCTTTCTGCCGCTCGGTTCAATGACAAGGCGGGCGGCACCAGAAGTTTCTATCCATGAACGCAATGTTTTTGAGGTGGGCAAAGGCCCTAAAATAATGAAAAGGTCGGGTCTTACCGAATCTCTAAACCTCGGACACCTGAGCATGTTTTCAAACCTAAGTATGCGGGCGGGAAGTTTGTACTCCCGCATAGCAGAGAGGGAGTCACAAAGAATGGGCACATTATGAAATTCGTCAGGAAAGGAAGAGGGTGCATCGAGCCCGGCAATGACCACGGGCCGGGAGGTCTTTGAAAACAAATTTAAGTTATCTGTCAATGCAGGATGGTTAGTTGGTTGTGCAGGAAATTTTTGAGGTAGCGATGTAAAACGAGGGAGCGAGGGAGCTTGGCCAACGGCTGGCCAGAGAGGCTCGCGAAAGGAAAAGTTGATATGCACGGGTCCAGAATTCGGCCCAAGCGTCTTGGAGTAAGCAGTTTGCAGAATGGTTTGCAAGTTATGGATGTACTCTTTTTCCAGGCAGGGGAGGGGGGATTGATAAAACCCCCTCACAAAAGAACCAAATAAATTGATTTGGTTGATGGTTTGGCCCGCACCGCATTCCTGTAATTCAGGTGGGCGGTCTGCCGATAATAGAAGAAGGGGTATCCCGGAATAGGACGCTTCGGTAACTGCGGGAAACCAATGGGTCAGAGCGGAGCCAGAGGTGCAGATCAGGGCGGTGGGCAGATTGGTCCTTTTGGCATATCCTAGAGCAA
>JAYNJW010000001.1:41064-113656 GCA_038110535.1 Opitutia bacterium
GAGGTGCAGATCAGGGCGGTGGGCAGATTGGTCCTTTTGGCATATCCTAGAGCAAGAAATGCCGCGGTTCTTTCATCCAATACAGGGAAGCATGCTAGCCTGTTCTCATTTTCACAACCAATTATAAGAGGGGTGGAGCGGGATCCGGGAGAGAAAAAAACGGTGCTAGTTCCGAGGTCGGCAAGGCATCTTGCAGTAAGATGGCCCCAAATAAAATTTGCTTTGGTTATCTGCTCAGATGGTGAGGTCATTCAACTCGGAAGATTAGGACTTCCAGTGATGACTTCAAGCATGGCTTGCAGTTTCCAATCCGTTTCACTTTTTTCGTTACTGGGAATCGAACCATCGACAATTCCAGCACCGGCATAAAGAGTGAGTGATTTATTTTGAATTCTTCCGCAACGAATGGGAACAATAAATTCCGACCTTCCTTTGGCATCCATCCACCCTGCAACACCAGAATAGAGGCCCCGGGAAGATTTTTCAATCTCTGCCAGCTTGGATAAGGCAGGATTACGGGGAGTTCCGCCCATCGCAGGTGTAGGGTGAAGGGAGGCGAGTACCTCAAACGGATGCAGGCCATCGGGGAGTTTTCCTTGAACCGGGGTGCGGACATGCTGAAGGTTTGCCAGGCGAAGTAAGCGGGGCAGTCCTTCATGCAGGGATGATACGCCAACGGAAGATAACCTGCGGATGATACTATCAATGACTAATTTGTGCTCACGAACTTCTTTTTCCCGAGCCAGAATAGTTTTTCCCCAATGTGCATCTTTGCCAGCGGAATGCCCCCGTGGGGCAGAACCTGCAAGAGCTTCAGTGCGCAAAGAAAGCCCACGGATGCGGGCAAGTGTCTCGGGGCTTGCCCCCACCCAGGTTCCTTGCTGAGGCAGGCAAAGGGAGAAAGCATGACAATCAGGAAATTTTGCACGCAATGCATGGGATATGGCAAAGGAGGAAAGGGTGGACTTGAGATCGAAAGTGAGCTGTCTCGCGAGAACGATTTTGGAAACCTCGCCCGCATGAATGGAATTAAGAGCCTCAGAGACTCCTGCCTCGTAGAGAAAGTTTTCCGTGGATTTACCGAGGTGAGTGGTTGGAGGTAGCTGATCGGACAACTTTTCCTTTCTCAATCCCATCATGGCATGGAGTTGGAAACTCAGGTTTTTTTGCATATCAACCGCAATGGAAGTGGGAGTAACCTTAATGTTGAGAATAATAAAATGTTCTCCACCTTGTTGAACCACTTGCCACTTGGGAAGAAACACACAAAGCGAAGATCGACAACTGTCAGAAATTTCAGACTCAAAAGCAGCGGTTAAAAAGATAGTCGGCCCAGATCCGGCGATTGGAGCATCTCCAGCCCGCTCCACAAAATTGAGAAGTTCAGTGGACCAATCCTTTGCCAGCAGAAACCGGTTGGGCCCACTAAACTCCTGATGAGCAAGGTATTGTCCACAGGCAATGGAGAAGTCATCCGTTGCTTTTTCAAAATAGCAATGAGGTTGATCCGGGACATGGAGCTTCTCTAGCAGAGCCAAAGGGTCAGAAAAACTGGTTTTGTAACAAATCGAGCAATACAGGTTCCTGCCTAATAAAATCGATTTATCGATGATTGAGTTCAAGTAATCGGTGAGGTCGTCCCCCACTTTACAGTGGGTTGGTGCAGTTTGAAAAAGTGTACTCATCAGTCTACTGAATGTTCACATTCAAATTTTTGGTGGACCGGATCGTACCCGCCAGGGTGCATAGGATTGCATTTGAAAATGCGCGAGAGTGAACGAGGAATTGCTCGGTAAAGTGGAAGAGTCAGAAAACACTCCAGTGCATACTCAGAACATGTCGGGTGAAACCGGCATCTTGCGAGTGGCCCGAGAATGAATTGTTTGAGCGGGGAAAAGAATTGATAAAACCGAATGATCAGTAAAAAGGGAAGCGAAAGCACACGGTTAATTGGATTGATGTCGATCGATCGGTCCATGAGAGATTTTCTATCGACAAAAGTTTGTTTGGACAAATTCCTCATGTCCGGTCGGCTCACATCAGTTTGATGATTTCCTTGATTTGGGTAGTGACTTGGAGGAAATTTCCTCTGCGATCAGCCCCAAGACATCCTCTATGGAATGAGGACCATCAAGTTCAGGATTACTCCTTGAACGAAGAGAAATTCTTCCTTCTTCCGCTTCCCTTTTGCCAACCACAATCATGTGGGGAATCTTATCCGTTTCAGCCCGGCGAATTTTGGCACCGAGTTTTGCCGACTGAGCATCGATGCTCGCACGGATCTTTTTTGCCTTCAATTGTTGGAGGAAAGATTGGGCGTAGGGGAGTAACTCATCATTCATCGGGAGGATACGAACCTGCTCAGGAGCGAGCCAGGTTGGAAAGTTGCCTCCAAAATGTTCAATGAGCACTCCGCAAAATCGTTCCATCGATCCAAACGGTGCCCGATGAATCATGACGGGACGATGATCCTGGTTGTCTCTGCCCACATAGGAAAGATCAAATCTTTCTGGCAAGTTGTAGTCGACCTGAACGGTACCCAACTGCCATTCCCTACCGATCACATCTTTGACCACAAAATCAATCTTAGGCCCGTAAAAAGCAGCTTCTCCCACCTCCTCCTCATATTCGACCCCCAAGGTTTTAACGGCTTCACGAAGGGCTGCCTCCGCTTTATCCCAAGCTTCCGGAGCACCAACATATTTATCGGAATCAGGCTCGCGTAGGCTTACCCGGATCCTGTAGTCATCCATACCTAGAGTGGAAAACACAAGTTTTACCAAATGAAGGCATCCCTGAACCTCATCCTGCAATTGATCCTCGCGGATAAAGAGATGGGCATCATCTTGAGTGAATCCTCGAACCCGGGTCATTCCATTAAGTTCACCGGACTGTTCCCAGCGGTAAACTGTACCAAATTCAGCTAACCTTACCGGTAAATCGCGGTAGGAGTGCTGTTCAGATTTGAAAATGCGGATGTGCATTGGGCAGTTCATCGGCTTGAGCAAATACCCGTCAATTTCTCCCTTTTCCAGTTTGTTGGACAATTCAGAACAAGTGCATCCTTCCTGAGCCAATTCATCCAGACATTCCCGGTGAATAATGGGCGGATACTGGGAGTCCTGATAGTAGGGAAAATGCCCTGAAGTGCGATAAAGATCAAGCTTGCCGATATGAGGGGTATAGACCTGAGCATATCCTTGCAGGTTTAGCTGTTCGGTAATGAAACTCTCGAGTTCCTGACGGATAATGGCCCCGTTTGGTTTCCATAGTAAGAGCCCCTGACCAACCTGTTCGTCGATATGAAAAAGCCCAAGGTCCTTTCCCACTACGCGATGATCCCTCTTTTTTGCCTCTTCCAACCGCTCCATGTGCTGGGCAAGTTCTTCTTTCGTGGGAAAGGCGGTTCCGTAAATACGCTGAAGCTGTTTTTGGGAGGAGTCGCCCCGATGATAGGAGCCTGCAACATGGAGGAGTTTAAAAGCTTTGATTTTTTTGGTGTAAGAAACATGACTTCCGGCACAGAGGTCAAGGAATTCTCCATTCCGGTAAAAGGATATGGTTTCTCCCTCAGGAATATCGTCCAGCCTGCCTAGTTTGTAGGTGGCTTGCCCCATTTTTTTGATAATGGAAACGGCTTCCTCGCGACTCACCTCCTGTCTTTCAAATCGGTGGTTTTCCTTGATGACTTTTTTCATCTCCTCCTCAATTTGCAGGAGGACTTCCGGAGTAAAGGGCACTTCGGAATCGAAATCGTAATAAAATCCAGCATCGGTGGGTGGTCCAATATCAAGCTGTGTATCCGGGTACAACCGGAGTACCGCAGTAGCGAGAACATGAGCGGCAGAATGGCGGATTTCCTCAAGGGGGGACATTTCCTTCATAGCGGAGAAGATATACTTTTTCCTGCAGTCTCCTGCAATGCCAAAGGGGTAGGGTTACCTTAAGATGCAAAGATGGGATCAGGCATCAAACCCAAGGTTGGGTCGTAACCATTTGACTGCCTGTTCAAAATCCCATCCTTTACGCTTGGCATAATCATCGACCTGATCCCTGCCCAGGCTTCCAACATTAAAGTAGCGGGATTCGGGATGCGAAAAATAAAGTCCGGAAACGGAGCAACCGGGATTCATCGCCCGGGACTCAGTCAGTTCAAGACCAATTGTATTTTTCACATCGAGGAGTTCCCAGATTAAATCCTTCTCTGTATGATCGGGCTGGCAGGGGTATCCGGCAGCTGGGCGGATCCCCCGGTATTTTTCGGCGATGTAATCCTCGTTGGTCAGCCCCTCGGATTGACCAAATCCCCACAAGTCACGAATTTTTTTGTGGGCATATTCCGCGGTGGCCTCGGCAAAGCGGTCCCCCAGTGATTTGACCAGAATAGATGTGTAGTCATCGTTTTCCGTTTTGTATTTCTCGGCCAGTTCGTCCACTTCTTTGCCCGCATTGACTGCAAAGGCACCAAGAAAGTCCAGTCTGCCGGATTCTTTGGGGGCGATGTAGTCGGAGAGACAGAACTGTGCCTGGTTAGGGATGGCCTGTTGGCGTCGTACAAAGCAAAATTTTCCAATCTTCTCTTGTTTGGAGAGGTCCGAAAATAATTCCACATCATCACCAATTGCATGTGCGGGCCATAATCCCACCACTGCCTTACAGATAAAGAGTTCTTGCTCAATGATTTCACTAAGAAGTTCTTGTGCCTGATCAAAAAGTTTTTTCGCTTCTTCTCCGGTGTTTTTCCTTTCGAAAATTTGAGGGTAAGTTCCTCTTAACTCCCATGCCCAAAAGAAGGGAGACCAGTCAAAATACTCTAGAACAGTTTCTAGGGATGGAGTAAATAAGTGAGAACCAAGATTTTCTGGAATAGGTTCGGCGATTTCCTGAGTTTTCCAATCTATCGAGGGGGCTTTTTGCCGGGCTTCCTCGATAGGAAGGAGGGGTCTTTCCCCCTGGGCTTCGTGCTGTAAACGAATGCGTGCCTGGTCCGATTTTAGGTTGGATATATAGTCCTTAGATTTTTCCGGATGGAGGACATCATTGCAAACATTGACTACCAAAGAGGCGTCGGCCACCTGAATGACCGGTTGCTCGTAATGGGGGGCAATTTTGATCGCGGTATGGGCACGACTGGTGGTGGCACCCCCAATTAAAAGAGGAATGGTTAGGCCCAGTCTTTGCATCTCCTTGGCGTTGTGGATCATTTCGTCAAGGGAAGGGGTGATTAAACCACTCAGCCCAAGCACATCTGCTTTGTGTTCCGCGACTGCGTCGAGGATCTTGTCACAGGATACCATCACTCCTAGATCGATGACTTGCCAGTTATTGCAGGCAAGAACTACCCCGACGATATTTTTGCCAATGTCATGAACATCACCTTTGACCGTGGCAATGACCATGGTTCCGCGTTTGCCGGATCCTGATTCGTCTTTCTCCTCCTCCATGAAAGGTTCGAGGTAGGCTACTGCTTTCTTCATCACTCTGGCACTTTTGACCACCTGAGGAAGAAACATCTTGCCATCCCCAAATAGGTCGCCCACTACTTTCATCCCATCCATCAGGGGTCCTTCAATTACCTCTAAGGGACGGCCAAGTAACTGCCTAGCTTCCTCGGCATCTTCTTCTGCATAATCACCAATTCCTTTTACCAGGGAATAACTTAGGCGTTCCGCGACCGGTTTCTCACGCCAAGACAGATCCGGACCATCCGATTTCCGGTTCTCATTCTGATCCTTGATCTTCTCAGCATGAACCAGCAGTTCTTCACCGGCATTGCTAGACTGATTGAGTACGACCGCTTCCACGCGCTTGCGAAGCTCCGGATCAATCTCATCGTAAACGGCAAGCATACCTGCATTGACAATCCCCATATCCAACCCAGCTTGGCAACCATGGTAAAGAAAGCAGGCATGCATTGCCTCGCGGACTAGGTTATTACCCCGGAATGAGAATGACACATTGCTTATGCCCCCGCTGGTGCGGGCATGCGGGCATCGTTTTTTGATTTCACGGACCGCATCGATGAAGTCCAGACCATAGGCATTATGCTCGTCCATTCCCGTAGCCAGTGTGAGCACATTCGGATCAAAGATAATATCCCACGCAGGAAAATGCACTTCCTCCACCAAGATTTTGTAGGCCCTTTCACAGATTCGGACCTTGTCATCGAAAGTGGCTGCTTGTCCTTTCTCATCAAAAGCCATCACCACCACAGCAGCACCATACCGCATGGCTAGGCTGGCATGTTTTTTAAAGGTTTCTTCACCCTCCTTTAAACTGATGGAGTTGATGATACATTTTCCCTGGATCACTTTGAGTCCGGCCTCAATGACCGACCATTTTGAACTGTCGATCATGATGGGTACCCTTGAAATATCCGGTTCTGACACAACCAGGTTTAGAAATTTGGTCATGCATTCCTCCCCATCGAGAAGGGCGGCATCGAAATTTACATCGATGATATTGGCTCCGTTTTCGACCTGTTGCTTGGCCACTTTTAGTGCCGCATCATAATCCCCATCCTCGATCAATTTTCGAAATCTGGGAGAACCGGTCACATTGGTGCGTTCTCCCACCATGATTAAAGATTTGGATTCTCCTTTCATTTCGAATGGCTCTAGACCGCTTAATCTCATTGCCGGGTCAACTTCCGAAACTTCTCTGGGAGCAGCTTCCGATAATTTCTTGGCTATGGCATGAATATGATCCGGAGTGGTGCCACAGCACCCACCAGCCATATTTAAAAGTCCTTCCTCCGCAAAGGTAAAAAGAGCACCGGCGGTATCGGCAGGCTTTTCGTCATAACCGGTGGGTGCCAGCGGATTAGGCAATCCTGCGTTGGGATAGCAATGCACAAAACAATCCGCATGCTGGGAAAGTGCTTGCAGATAGGGACGCATGGCATCGGCACCCAATGCACAGTTCAATCCTACTCCTAAGGGTTTTGCATGGGCGATTGAATTCCAGCACGCCTCAGTGGTTTGGCCGGATAGAGTTCGTCCGGATGCGTCTGTAATGGTAATGGAGAGAATCACTGGTAACCGCATGCCAGAGGAGTCAAAAAAGTTTTCTAGGGCGAAAATAGCGGCCTTAAGGTTGAGGGTGTCAAAAGTGGTTTCGGGCATAAGGATGTCCACACCGCCCTGCACCAGTGCTGCAATCTGAGCGTAGTAGGCATCAACCAATTGATCAAAGGTTACATTTCGCTTGGAGGGGTCATTTACATCAGGGGACAGGGATGCGGTCCGGTTGGTCGGCCCTATGGCACCGGCTACAAATCTTGGGCGGGAGGGATCCATTGCCATTGCCTCATCTGCGGCTTCTCTTGCCAGTTTGGCCGATGCCACATTTAAGTCGTGGACTACCTCTTCGAGATGATAATCCGCCATGGCAATGCTCGTGGCACTGAAAGTATTGGTCTCGACCAAGTCACTGCCTGCAGCAAAGTAGGACTGATGGATTTTTTTGATCACATCTGGCCGGGTAAGACTCAGCAAATCGTTGTTTCCCTTGAGTTCGCCCTCGTGTTTTTTAAATAAATCGCCACGAAAATCCTCTTCCTCCAGCTTTTCCTGCTGAATCATGGTACCCATGGCACCATCAAGGATTAATATCCGGTTATTTAAAATATTGAGGATATCATTTTCATTTGGACGAATTTTGGAGAAATTCTTCATAAACGTATCATCATATCATGATGCGTTGATGTGTTTTGCCAAACAAAATCCGTGCCATGGGTCATTGTTTAGTAATGTGAAATGGTTTTGCCAAAGTCAAAAAAATGGTTCATGGTTACTCTTTTTGGTTTCGGGATGTAGCGTAGTCTGGTTAGCGCGCCTGCTTTGGGAGCAGGAGGCCGTGAGTTCGAATCTCACCATCCCGACCATTTCATGTTTACCCCCCAGAAATCTCCAGGCTAACCAATTTTTTATGGAACAAGATATTTATGGTATCTCCCGATGGGGTGACGATTTGGTTGGGGTTCTCGAAAACGGGAATGTCGCGTTAAATGATCCATTGTCGCCACAGAGTAAACCTGTCGATCTGGCGGAAGTTATTCTCAAGCTGGAACAGCGTGGCATTCAGACGCCTGTGTTACTGAGAGTATCCAACTTTTTGGAACACCGCATCAAAGCGATCAATGAAAGCTTCAGGGATGCAATTCAACAAGTTGATTACAAGGGTGATTATCGGGGAGTTTTTCCAATCAAGGTTAACCAGCAGGCACATGTGGTTGAACGTGTTTCCGAATACGGAGAAGCTTTTCATTTTGGTCTCGAGGTGGGATCCAAAGCGGAGCTATTGATTGCTTTGGCTCAGAATGTCAACCCGGAGGCTTTGATCATTTGTAATGGATACAAAGATTCTGAATTTATCCGCCTTGCCTTACTTTCTTCCAGGCTCGGCATGCAAACAATCATTGTAATGGAGAGTGTGAGGGAATTGAAATTGATCCTTGAAGTTTCCCGCGAGCTTGGCATTTCCCCCACCCTTGGAGTGCGGGTAAAACTGGTCAATATGGTAAGCGGTAACTGGGCTGCAACCAGCGGGGATCGCTCTTCTTTTGGATTATCTATTGCCCAAGTGGTGGAAGTGGTTGAAACCCTGCGGAAGGAAAGCCTGCTCGATTCTCTGGTGCTACAGCACTCCCACTTAGGCAGTCAGGTTCCCAATATGATCGAAATCCGTAAATTTGCCCAAGAAGCAAGCAGGCTGTTTATCGAGATAGGTAAACTCGGAGCCAATTTAAAGTACCTTGATCTGGGTGGCGGTCTGGGTGTGGATTACACGGGAGAAAATTCATCCAGCCCGAATTCGATCAATTATTCTTTGGATGAATATTGTTACAGCCTAGTGGAAACGGTGGGCTTTGAAATGAACGATGCGGGAGTGGAGCATCCCTGCATTGTTACGGAGAGCGGGCGGGCCTGTGTGGCTCAGTCATCCATGCTCCTTTTCAGCGTTTTGGAGAGCACCAGTTATGAAAGTGATAGCGTTGTTGCACCTGAGGAGGGAGATCATCCTCTGCTTCGTTCCTTACTGGAAATATCAGATAGTTTAAATTCGGAAACTTTATTGGAATCCCTCAACGATGCGACCTATTATCGGGATGAATTGAGGGCTCTTTTTCGCAGGGGCAGGCTTTCCCTCCCCATGCTTGCCCGGGCAGAACGTGCACATCAACGGATACTTGGGCAAATCCGGAAGTTAATGGATTCATTGAATGACACGGAATGGAGCGAGGAATTGAACCTGCGGGTACAAGGAATGGCCGATATTTATCACTGTAATTTTTCTCTTTTCCAGAGCCTGCCTGATGTTTGGGCAATTGATCAGTTGCATCCGATTATTCCTTTAACCCGCCTGCATGAGAAGCCGGACCGTAATGCAGTACTGTGTGATGTTACTTGTGACAGTGATGGCCGGATTGATCGTTTCGTGGTTGCAGATGGCGTTTCCGATTGTCTTCCACTGCATAGCCTGCGGGAAGATGAGGAATATTATTTGGGTGCCTTTTTTGTTGGTGCTTATCAGGAAACCCTCGGTGATTTGCACAACCTTTTTGGTGATACAAATGTGGTGACTATCCGCTTGAAAGAAGATGGTGAATTTGAACTTCTTGACGAAGTGGAGGGAGACACCGTCTCTGAGGTTTTAAGCTATGTGGAATATGACCCCAAGAGATTGTTGGAGAAATTCAAAGCCCGGGCAGAACGAGCGGTGAAGGAGCACGGGGCCACCCTTGGAGAATTGAAAGAATTAGTGTCCACATATCGTGAAAGTCTAAGAGGGTACACTTATTACGAATCTGATTAAGAAAGGAAAAATATGTCAAAAGTATTGGTTATTGGAGCCGGCGGGGTCGGCTCAGTTGCAGTTCATAAAATGGCACAGTTACCTGAGGTTTTTTCCTCCATTGCACTGGCTAGCCGGAGAATATCTTCCTGTGATAAAATTGCCCATTCGGTAGAGGAACGATTGGGAGTTAAAATTGAGACTGCAGAAGTGGATGCGGATGAAGTTGGACAAACTGTCCGCTTGCTCGAACGGGTTAAGCCTGACCTTTTGGTGAACCTTGCTTTGCCTTATCAGGATCTTCCCTTGATGGACGCATGTTTGGAAGCAGGGGTATCTTATCTGGATACCGCAAATTATGAGCCCAAGGATGAGGCCAAGTTTGAGTATCGCTGGCAATGGGAATACCAAGAGAGATTTGAAAAGGCGGGTCTCATGGCACTGCTGGGATCGGGGTTTGACCCTGGAGTGACCAATGTGTTCACCGCTTGGCTGGCCAAGCATCATTTTGACCACATGGATACCCTCGATATTCTAGACTGTAATGGCGGTGATCATGGTCATCCATTTGCCACTAATTTTAATCCAGAGATCAATATCCGCGAAGTAACTGCTCCCGCCAGGCACTGGGAAAAGGGAGAATGGGTAGAGACACCAGCTCTGTCTTTCAAGCAGACCTTCGATTTTCCGAAGGTGGGGGATAGAAATATGTATTTGATGTATCATGAGGAGCTAGAGTCCTTAGTGAAACATTTTCCTGATCTTCAACGAGCACGCTTTTGGATGACCTTTGGAGATGCCTATTTGAAACATTTAGAGGTCCTGCAAAATGTGGGGATGACCTCGATTGAGCCGATTGTTTATCAGGGGCAGGAAATTATTCCGTTGCAATTTCTCAAGGCCGTTCTGCCAGACCCTGGTGGGCTGGGCGAACGCACCAAGGGAAGAACATGCATAGGAAATATAGTGACCGGAATAAAGGATGGCAGCCAGGTTACCAAGTATTTGTTCAATGTCTGTGACCATGAAGCATGCTTTCGTGAAGTAGGAAGTCAGGCAGTGAGCTACACAACTGGAGTACCGGCAATGATTGGAGCGGCCCTGATGGTCCAAAAAATTTGGCAGGGCAGGGGGGTTTACAATATGGAACAGCTCGATCCCGATCCATTTATGAATATGCTCAACAAACATGGACTACCCTGGGAGGTTTGTGAGCTTGATCATCCACTAAGTTTCTAATGCTTCCCACTCAAAGTGGAGGACCAGGTTCCTTCGCCCAGTTTGATTTAAGCCGGGTGCCTTCTCCCTGCTATGTGGTGGATGAGGCAAAAATTCGTTCGAATCTTCAAATCCTGCGGGATATTGGGGATCGTTCTGGTGCTCGGGTGCTTCTTGCCCTCAAAGCTTTTTCGATGTGGTCAACATCCGAATTAATCAAGGAATATCTGGACGGTTGCTGTGCCTCCGGGTTGTGGGAAGCTAAATTGGCCAGAGAGAAAAAGTTTGCACCCCAAATCGATTCCAAGGTTCTTTCCACTTTCTCGCCCGCCTATCGATCGGAGGAGTTGGAGGGGATATGTTCGCTTTCCGATCATGTGGTGTTCAATCATCCAGATGCATATGGGATTGATCAGGCAAAAAAAACAGGAGTCTCCGTCGGTTTGCGCATTAATCCGGAACTTTCGCTGGGTCTTGACCCCAAATATGATCCATGTGCAGAGGGCTCTAGACTGGGTTATCCGATCAGTCAATTATGTGCAGAGAAATTATCCGGATTTGATGGGCTTCACTTTCATACACTTTGTGAACAGAATTTCTCCCCCCTTTTGCAAACATGGAAAAAAGTAGAGCAAGAGCTCGGAGAGATTCTTGATCAATGCAAATGGATAAACCTAGGTGGTGGACATCATTGTACCCGCAATGATTATGACCGTGAAGGACTGGTAAGTTTACTTTCCGAAATTTCTCAAAAATATCAAATTCAAGTCTTCATTGAACCCGGAGAAGCGGTTGCGTTGGATGCGGGCATCCTAGTCGGAAAAGTCCTAGATTTGATGCAATCCCAAAACAAGGCTCATGCCCTGCTTGATCTGAGTGCTACTTGCCATGCTCCGGATGTGATTGAGGCTCCTTACCGCCCCGCTCTACTGGGTGAAGTGGAGGGAGGTGGATACCCATATATCTTGGGTGGTTCTAGTTGCTTGACTGCAGATCATTTTGGCATGTACACCATGGACAAACCCTTGCAGCGCGGTGACAGGTTGGCTTTTTTGGATCAGGCCCATTATACCATGGTAAAAACCAACACTTTTAATGGGGTACCTTTACCATCCCTAGCCTTGTGGAATTCGCAAACAGATCAATTGTCGGTAATCAAAGAGTTTGATTATGAGGAATTTGTAAATCGATTGTCATGAGCGAAGAAAATATTCAATTTTTGGGGTCTGAGCTGAAAGATACGGAAAACCAGCGTGGGGTCTCCAGGTTCCAAATTCTCCCCTGTCCCCTCGAAAAAACCGTAACTTATGGATCGGGAACATCAGCGGGACCCGCAGCCATCATTCGGGCAAGCCAAGAACTGGAACGATCCCCAATTTGCCAGCAGGGAATCTTTACCCAGAAACCTATCGATTGCTCGGTGACTCACCAAGAATGCTTGCAGGAACTATACACAAGGGCAAAGGGTATAGTGAGGAAAAACCACTTTCCCATTACTCTGGGTGGGGAACATTCACTAACCTGGGCTACCGTAAGAGGGATTTCCGATGCAATCGGCGAAAAAATAGGAATTGTTCAAGTCGATGCTCATGCGGATCTTCGGTATGCCTACGGAGGCAACCAACACTCTCACGCGAGTGTGATGAATCTACTGGTCAAAGATGGTCACAAAATCGCATCCTTGGGGGTGCGGGCAATTTGCGAGGAGGAAAAACGAGTCCGTCTGGAAAAGGGTATCTTTTTTGTGGATGCAGAACAATTGGTTCGTTCGAATATAAGTTCGGTCGAACTCCCTGCAGATTTCCCCCAACTTGTGTATATAAGCTTCGATCTGGATGGATTGGATCCTGCGGTTATGCCCGCTGTAGGAACTCCGGTGCCGGGAGGATTGAGTTATTATCAGGCAATTGATTTGATTGAATCCGTGCTAAAAGGTCGTAATTGTGTGGGTTTGGATGTGGTTGAGCTTGCTCCAGTAGAATATGAAATAATTTCTCCTTTCACCGCTGCTTCTTTGGTTCAAAAACTTTTGGAGCTTGTTTGAGCTTAGTTCGATGAAAACGGTGGAGGATATGATCAATCATTTTTCAATGATTCCACATCCTGAGGGTGGATGGTTCAGGCGGAGTTATCAGTCGCATGATCAGATCGACTCACCCAATGGTGCTCGCCCGCTCATGACCTCGATTTTTTATCTTCTCGAAAAAGAGGGGATTTCCCGATTACACCTATTGGACGCTGATGAGACCTGGTATTTCCATGGGGGAAGTCCTCTGCAATTGCATCTTTTCCATGAGACCCGATATGAGGCATGTAAGCTCGGCAATCCGATCCAGGACAAAGATGCACATCCACAATATACAATACCAGCAGGCACGATTTTTGGAGCTATTTCCACCCCGTGTTTAAATGAAGCGTTTTCTTTTGTTAGTTGTTCGGTCAGTCCCGGCTTTATTCAGACCGCTTTTTCCTGGCCCAATATCCCGGACTTGAAAAGAAAGTTTAAAAATTATTCTCATTCAATTGAAAAACTAAGTATTTCTGTGAAATCTTAGCATAAGTATGCAAAAAATCTTTTCATGGGGAGCAGGGAAAATACTTGAAGTTGAGATTCCCCGCTGGCGGGAATGGGTACCAGAACTGATTAATGAATTTTTAGAGCATCAGGGTACCGCTGAAAAATCTCACAAAATTAAAGGAAGATGGGAAAATATCTATCTTGCCATCAACCATGTGCCTACTGCACGAATCCCGATCCGGTTTGCGAGGGATATCGCACAAGAAATTTTAAACATTTCCAGTATTATTTTGTTTGAACCCTTGCCCGATTCATCCACCCCCTATCCACCCTTTTGGTTTAACCATGCAAAGACTGGCGAATCGACCGGGCTGCATGACCATGCTCATCAATCCAAGATTTCAGGAGTGGTTTACTTGTCCTGCTCAAGCAATGCTGGCAACCTCTATTTTCATAAAGATGGAGAGGTGGATTTAGAAATTATGCCAAGTGTGGGTAAGCTCGTGCTTTTTGAACCATGGATGCGTCATGGCGTGAGAGAAAATCGGTCGCTTGAAAATCGATTATCTTTGGCCTTTAATCTGTTTCCTTTCCCCTTGCCCGTCACAAATTTGTGATTTTCCAGATAATTTATTACGAAGTTTTCGATTGTAGTTTATTTTTTTGAGATTTTCGTTGTACATTGTGCCAACAAAGCTCATAAAATCATTCGTTTTTTACTTATCTACCTACCCTCTACCACATGACCCAAGCCACCGATTCTTTTGAAGAAATCGAATCCGCGGTCGTTCGCTTCGCCGGAGATTCTGGCGATGGTATGCAGACGATCGGGGAACGCTTTACTGATTCTAGCGCCTTTGCAGGCAATGACATAGCTACCTTGCCAGATTTTCCTGCTGAAATCCGAGCACCCGCTGGAACCCTAGCTGGTGTATCTGGCTATCAGTTGCAGTTTGGAAGCCGTTCCATTCTCACACCTGGTGACGAGCCAGATGCTTTGGTGGCGATGAACCCTGCCGCACTCAAGGCAAATATCGGGGATTTGCCAGAGGGAGGAATGTTGGTTGTTAATGTCGATTCCTTCAAGAGTATGAATCTCAAGAAAGCTGGGTACGATACCAACCCTCTTGAAAACGAAGAATTTCGGAAAAAATACCAGTTAATCGAACTGGACCTGACCACTCTAACCAAGGATGCACTGGTAGAAAGCCCGTTAAAACCTTCGGACAAAGCGAGATGTAAAAACTTTTTTGCTCTCGGATTTATGTGTTATGTCTATGGTCGTCCACTCGAACCAACCCTTACCTTTTTTGATCAAAAATGGGGAAAAAGATTACCGGATGTAGCCGAAGCAAATTCGACTGCTCTTAAAGCAGGATTCAATTTGGGTGATACCATGGAAACTGCCCGCAACCGCTACCAATTGGCAAAGGCGGTGGTCCAACCTGGTGTATACCGAAAAATTTCTGGCAATGAAGCCCTGGTTTATGGATTGGTTGCGGGTGCACAATGTGCCAAACGCGAACTTCTTTATTCCGGTTACCCAATTACTCCAGCCTCTCCTGTTCTTGAAGGTTTATCTGCCTTAAAAAAATATGGCGTTAAAACAGTTCAAGCAGAGGATGAAATTGCGGCCATGGGGGTTGCGATTGGGGCAAGTTTTGCAGGTGATCTTTCCGTAGTGGCCACCAGCGGTCCAGGTATGTGTTTGAAGAGTGAATTTATCGGATTAGCAAGTATTACCGAGCTTCCAGTCATAATTTGTAATGTACAGCGTGGGGGTCCCAGCACGGGATTGCCGACCAAGACTGAGCAGAGTGACTTATTGCAAAGTCTCTTTTCTCGTCATGGTGATTGTCCGTTACCAGTTATCGCAGCACATTCTCCCTCCGATTGTTTTGACTCGGCAATTGAGGCCTGCCGTATCGCCCTGACCTATTGTACTCCGGTTATTTTCCTTAGCGATCTTTATGTGGCTAATGGTGCAGAACCCTGGCTGGTTCCCAATGCTGCTGAACTTCCCACCATTGATGTTAAGTTCGCCGACCCAGACGAGCCTTACATTTCGTATAGACGTGATCCCAACACCCTTGCTCGAACTCAGGCAATTCCTGGTCAGGTTGGTTTGGAGCACCGGATTGGAGGATTGGAAAAGTCTGAAGATGGGGGCGTTAGTTATGATCCCGAAAACCATGAGAAAATGACCAAGCTCCGGTCTGAGAAGGTGGAACGAATTGCCGATTCCATTCCTCCCATTGAACTGCACGGTGATGGGCAAGGAGATTTACTAGTAATTGGTTGGGGGGGGACTTATGGTGCCATCACCTCTGCTGTGAAAGCGATGCAAGCGGAAGGATTTTCGGTATCGAGCCTGCACCTGCGATATCTCAACCCATTACCCAAGGATTTAGGTGGCATTCTCCAAAAATTCAAAAAGGTAATTATACCAGAGTTAAACCTTGGTCAATTAAGCTTCATCTTACGCTCCAAGTATTTGGTTGATGCAATCCCTTTGACTAAAGTGCAGGGCAAACCATTCAAGGTATCGGAATTACGAGACGCATTTCATAAGCAATTGTCCTAATTAAAAAAACTTTCATGAGCACTACCAATACGGAAGAGGGCAGCCTGACCAAGAAAGACTTCGTTACCCAGAACGATGTTCGTTGGTGTCCTGGTTGTGGAGATTACGCAATTCTTAACGCGGTTCAAAGAACCTTACCCGAGCTTGGTGTGCCCAAGGAAAAATTTGTAGTGGTCAGCGGGATTGGATGTTCCAGCCGATTTCCGTACTACATGAACACCTATGGGTTTCATACTATCCATGGCCGGGCACCGACCGTGGCTACCGGGGTGAAATCAGCCAATCCTGATTTATCCGTTTGGTTGGTTACAGGTGATGGGGATGGTCTTTCCATTGGGGGAAACCATCTGATGCACTTGCTTCGAAGAAATCTCGATATTAATGTGCTTCTTTTCAATAATCGTATCTACGGTCTTACCAAGGGACAATACAGCCCGACCTCCGAGGTAGGAAAGAAGACGAAGAGCACGCCTGCAGGTTCCCTGGATTATCCAATCAATCCCTTATTGTTCGCCCTGGGGAGTGAAGCAACCTTTGTTGCCCGTACCACTGACACTGACCAAAAGCACATGGTGGAGACTTTCAAGGCTGCCCATGCACACAAGGGGACCTCTTTCGTGGAAATTTTCCAAAACTGTGTGATTTTCAATAATCATGCCTTTGACTCTGTCACAGGAAGAGAGGTACGAAGTGAACAAGCACTTCTGTTAGAGGAAGAAAAACCTCTGCGATTTGGAGAAAACAAGGGTATTCGTTTGAATGGGTTTGACCCTGAGATTGTTGAGGTCGGTGATGGGGTCGATGAATCTGACCTAATCATCCATCAACCTAGGACATCCAACCCTGCCTATGCTTCTATATTGGCTCAAATGGCTTATCCTACATTTCCCACACCTTTTGGGATTCTTCGTCAAATTGAAGGCAGGGAAACCTACGAAGATGCCTTGCATGACCAAATCAAATCTGCGCAGGCACAAGGAGTGGGTAATCTACAGGAATTACTTACTGGTAAAAGTTCGTGGGTGGTTGAATAAACATTCTTGTACTTTTCGAACCTCATTGACCCGCACTCTCTTTGTATTTAGTTAGACATTCTTATGAGTTCACACGATTTTATAGATGACCCGAAATTTGGACATACCCGGATGAAATTGCCGGTTATTCTCGTGCCAGTTGCCATGTTTGCAGTATTGCTTGTGGGAATTATTGCATCTAAAGTATATGTCAATTCCGTGCTTTACTCCGACCATTCGCAAGAGTCTGGAGAATAACTAACTCGATCATCATGTCCGATGAAAAACCTGTGGTGGCATCGAAAATGCCTTCCGTATTAGATTTGGATGCCGGAACATACTGGTGGTGTTCATGCGGAAAATCTTCCAAGCAGCCCTTTTGTGACGGTTCGCACAAAGGAACCAGTTTTACTCCACAAAAAGTAGAAATTAAAGAATCCTCAAAAGTTGCGTTTTGTAGTTGTAAGCATTCTCAAAATGGACCGTTTTGTGACGGTTCTCATAGTACTTTATCCTAATTTCTAGCACTTTATTCTTTCTCTGTCTCGTCGCTTCCAAATGCCCAAACCTGTAAACTTGTATCTGTTGCTGCATCACCAATCAGAGCGTTATACTTTCCTTTAAGTTTTAATTCCTGAGAATATACCGCCAAACTGATCCTGCCAAATGTTGCCAATGGATTGGGGTAGGAATTAATCAATCTACAAGTTTTAAGCAGGAGCATAAGATCGAGATCATATGCATCACCAAGCTGAGAGGGTTTCCCTAAGACCAGAACCAAGCGACCACCTTTAATTTCTTGGTTATGACCGCCCTCCGTTTTAAGTATCCCTCTACCTTCGAGAGGAATAAATTTAAAACCGCCGTTTTTTGTTGTTTCGATCAGAATCGTACCGCTCCCGACAAAGATAGCATTTGAAACAGATGAAGATAACTTAATTTCAGTTTCTTCAAGAAAACAAAAAAGCATACTTCCTGACTGCAGGAAGAAAGATTGATCATCTAGGATAGAAAGAACACTAAGACTACCGAGCCTGAGAATGATTGAGCCAACCTGGAATTCTGCCCTGGATCCCTTTGCAGAGCAAATTAGTTGGTTATAAGGAAGGACTTGATCTGCGGAAATGGATTGAATAGCCACTGAATCATTTTCTGTATCTTGAATAGATTCAATCTTTCCCTGAACAAAGTTTACCTTGATATTACCAAAGGATTGAGAATGCAAAAAAAATGCCGCAACTAATATTGCGGCATTAAGAAAAAGTTGAAACTTACCCAGTCTCAAGTATTAGAAACGAGCGTTTATGCCGAGTCCAGCACCAGCATCGTAACTTTTATAGTCGTAGGAAACAGATGTGCCATCTGTGGATCGGGTGCTGTAAGAATAAAAGAGGGACAGTTTGAAAGATTCTGTAATTGGATATGCTGCTTTGAGGCTCAAATCATGGGAAAGATCGCTCCGTCCATCATTTAACCCTTTATCATAATCTTTGTAGGAAATTCTGTACTTTGGAGTAATAATAACTTCATTCCATGAGTAATTAACTGCATAGGACAAGGCATATTCGGTATTGCTTAGCTCTTTTTCGCTGGCAGTCTTTGCACCATCGGTCAATCCAGCAATCACAAATGATTCGGCTAAATGCCTGCCAATTGTCGCATCAAAAATAGCGTTTGCTGAATCATTGATGGTGTAGGATTTCATCACTCCAATATTGGGCTGAAATTCCTTAAAGTCTTCGGTGTCGTTATCTGCACTTCTATCGTTAGCATAGCTTACGCCTGCCCGTGCGGACCATCCGTTGCCATACTGAATGAGTAAAAGTGCGTAGGCACCTGTGGAATTGTAATTGAACGAATCAATTTCACTTTCAACATATTCGTTTGATGTCCAACTTGCCCCAATGTAAGGCGTGACCACAGAATCAGCATAATCAAATACACCCAATCCAGAACCTGCATAAAATGTGTTGGTCCACATTCCAGTTGCCTGTTGTTTTAGAGGACCATCAGTTGCCAGAGGGTTGGAACGGTAAAAATACTTAGTGTCATATCCAAAATAGGCGGATATTCCTTTGTTTTTAAGAATGACTGGTCGCTGAGCTCCTGTATCACTGGCACTGGCGGAAGAAGTGCCAGACTCTGCATTGTTGGCTGATGATATTTGATTTGTGGCATCTGGGCGATTACTTCCTTCTATACGGTTGCGTACCTCTCGTTGGGTCTGCCCGGAAGAAAAAGTTACCGCTAATAGAGAAAGGGAGGAAAATATTGATACTGCTTTCATAAAATTCAATAAAATGTGCAAGGATATGGTTAAGTTAGCGGCTCCGTATTTTGATATGTGGGGTACCATTGGGCAGAGAACTGGAAGAGTTGATGTGTCCGTCCCCCTTAGAATAATCGAAGTCACTCGCGGTCAAAGCATTCTCGCTAATGCTGAGGTGTTTAACATTTTCAATAAAGTTAACATCTCCAACAGTTCTGCCACTGTCACCAAAATTTAAGCCACCATCTCGGCTTCTTAAAAGAACATCAGAATTCGTGGGAAAAGAAACATTGGCTAAATCAATGGTAATTGCATCCATGTAAACATCATCAACCCGACCAGCAAACGCTAAACCATTAACCTGTATAAGTTCGTTGGCGTAGATGTAAACATTGTCTGGATCAGAATTTTTTCCGCCAGTACCTACAGTAAAAGTACTCATGTTATCTCTATTTTCTTGTCCGATGTAGAGCTTGTCGAGTGATGCTAATGCTAAGTTGCCACCAGTCTTGATATCAACATTGACTAACCTCATTTCACTTTCAGAACCAAGCCCAAGGTTTGAGCCCGTGTATTCCAATGTAATGGTATCTGGATCTGCATAATCAGCAGCATTGGCAGATGAATATTCGGAACGGAAGTATAACTCATCAGCTGCACCCAAAACCAATGCATGGTCTTCCGCATCATTGGTGTTGGTAAAGGTGGTGTCTCCAGCAATGGTGAGATCTTTTGCTGCACCGACCACAAGGATTTTTCGATCATCATGGTTAGATGCTTTGGTGAGTATGGTAGATACATCAACGGAACTTTCAGAGCCTTTAGCACCAATGGTAATGTTGGATCCAGGGGCTAGACTTACCTTGTCCATGGAGACATGAAGAACGGTATTTTTTTGAGGATCTAGAAAGTCATTATCATTTCCGTCTGCATCACCAATGCCGGAATCGCCAGTAAGAGTGGAAAGTAAGCCCAAGTAATCAGAGGTGGAAGAAGCTTCTGTCAGGAAAGTAGACAGGCTGGAAGAAGAGGTGGCACTAGTTGAGAATCCGTTTAATGCCCCAGCGGCAAGAGTGGAGCCTTTGTCTCCTACTGCACCATATTCGATAAGAAGCTTAATTAATTCGGTGTTATAACCATTTTCGGTCAATGAAGCCGCGTTTAAAATGTCGTCAGAGGATAAGGATGTGGAACCGCTAACAGTAACATCTTCAAGGATTTTGTTTGCAATAGTTACTGCATAGGCCAAGGCTGTTTGCAATTCGGTATCTGAGTATGCAGATAAGAGAACGCCTTCATCATCAAAAATCGTTGATTTAATAGTTGATACAAGGTTTTCACCCACTGGGTCAGACGCAGTTACACTCGCATAGATGTCTGCGAGCCAGGGATTTGCAAGCACATCTCCGGCCGCATCGTCATCGATATCCTTTACTTTTTCATAAGAAGCGTCCAAATCTGCGAGTGCCGCTTCCAGTGCGGCATCGGTAAGAACAGTACCACCAGAAGTGACAGCATTCTTAACATTGGATACACCCAATTTCTTTTGCTTAACAATTGATACCCCGGCATCTTGGTTAATTTTAATGTCATCAAGTTGTGTGGCATCAAATCCAGTAGCAGTAATTAATCCATTGAGGGAAGATAAATCATCAGCAGATTGAAAGGTAATTCCTTTTTCCGCGGCTGAGATAATGTTATTAAAGTAGGTTGCACCCGAGGTTTTCGCCTGGGCAGAAACTGTTTTGAGGTTGGAAATTGAGCCACCCGCCTGTGCAAGCTTTACAATTTTATCGATTGTTATCCCGGAAGATAATGCAGTTGCAATCGGTAAACCAGTTTTTACCACAGTCACAATTGGGTTACTTTCGATTGTCTCAGGTGCCGCTGCTGATTTTTGACTGGAGGAAGTAGTGACCGAGGACTCAGCAGCACTTTCACCCCCCCCTGATTGACCTTCATCCTGCCCAAATAGATGGACGAAGGGCAACAAAGAAAGAGAGATTGAAAAGGTAAGGATAGAGAATGGTTTTTTCATAGAATAAAAAGATAAACCCCAATAATTATCAAATATCGCCGTAAAACAAGACTTTTCTTTTAAAATACTTTAATAACTTCGATTGGTGCCGAGGGCGAGACTTGAACTCGCACATCTTTGCAGATACTAGAACCTGAATCTAGCGCGTCTACCAATTCCGCCACCCCGGCATCCATGAAAGTTAATACTATTTGAGAAAGGCGTTTTGGTCGAGTTAAAATCACCAGCAATAACTGAGCCTAAAAACTCTCAAATGCTAAAGGAATGGTCCTTTCCCGTTCGCCCGATGGCAGAAGCGCGAGATACCTGTCATTCTCTGGCAAATCCTCAGGGTCCAATAGTTCGGGATCATCGAATACATGGGAAATTCTGCGAGGTGTGGGGTCCAGTATTCTTGACCATGAATTATTTTTTTGGGCGAGAATATACTTCTCCATGGGGTAATGCATGGTTTGGTATCTCTCCTGAATGTCCTTAATCAGGGCTGATGTGTCATTGGATCGGGAAACAAAAAGCAACACATCTGTAAAATGGGTAACCCCATCCAACCAGTTTTGAAAGAGGGGGGGTGGATTTAAGAGAATGGGAGAGTATAGAAAAAGAATAAATCGACCCATGACTAAATCATCCACTTTTTTTAGAGTTTGCAGGATGGCATCAATCTGGGTGGCCAGACAGATTCGATTCGATAAAAATAAGAAAATCTCAACTGGGTTCTCACTCTGATTGGTGCAAAATTCCAAAATTTTATTATCATCCAAAAGTTTCCATGATCCAGAATCGCCAGTATTATTCTCAGGGAATAAAAAACTTGGAGGCGGAGATTCCCCCCGGGTTGCATCTTGGAGAATCTGTGATGCATTTGCACCCGGAGTATCCATGACCAGGTGGATTGTCTTGTTCACTTTATGAAAAAGTAAAAGATTGGCACTGGGCCGCGTGGCGCATCTTATGATCAACCAGGACCAGGGCAGTCATCGCTTCCACGATAGGAACTGCCCGAGGAAGAACGCATGGGTCATGTCTTCCACGGCCCATCAATTCGGTTTCTTGCCCCGCACGATCAACGGTCTTTTGCTTCTGTAAAACCGTGGCAGTGGGCTTAAATGCAGTACGAAAATAAAGTTCCTCACCGTTACTAATGCCACCTTGGACCCCTCCCGACCGGTTAGAGGATGTACGGACTTCACCATCACGGGATTCGTATAAGTCGTTGTGCTCAGAACCCTTGAGATAGGTGCCGGCAAATCCACTCCCCACTTCAAACCCCTTGGTTGAAGGCAGTCCGAGCATCGCTTTGGCCAAGTCAGCCTCTAAACGGTCAAATACGGGAGCACCCCATCCCACCGGAAGTCCGCCCACCCGGCAAAGAATAGATCCGCCCACTGAATCACCTGCTTTTTTGGCTTCGAGAATGCATTGCTCCATTTTGGCCGCTGTCTCGAAATCTGGGCATCGAGTAGGAGATTTTTCCACTTGCTCGAGCTCAGGAATGTTCGCAATCGATGGAGATTCGATATTTTGAATCCGTTCCACATAAGCACGGATAACCACTCCATCGAAAGAAAGAATTTTTTTGGCAACAGCACCAGCCGCCACCCGGGCGATCGTTTCGCGGGCGGAGGAACGTCCGCCACCTTCGTGGTTACGGTGGCCAAATTTTGTCTGGTAAGTGAAATCGGCATGGGAAGGACGAAATTTCTCCTTCATTTCGTCATAAGCTTGCGGTCGTGCATCCTCATTTCGGACAAGCATGGCCAGAGGAGTACCAAGGGTGAGCCCTTCGTAAACCCCGGAAAGAATTTCAACTCTGTCCGCTTCGTCACGGGGAGTAGTAATTTTACTCTGACCGGGCCGTCTTCTTTGCAGGTCTGGCTGAATGTCATCCACGGATAAAGGCAGTCGGGGGGGGCAGCCATCTATGACCACACCAATTCCGCCCCCGTGGCTCTCTCCCCAGGAGCTGATTCTGAAAAGATTTCCAAATGAATTACCCATACCCGTTTCAACTATTTTTAATCCTAAAAGGCAAAAGGAAAAGGCGATTGTTTGATTGTTGAGAAATTTTGGCAAAAATAGTTGCTCTCCATACCAAACTGATGATTTATTATTAACCTAGGTCGGGTCCCATGCGACAACGATTGGAAGAACCCCGTCAGGTCCGGAAGGAAGCAGCGGCATTCTCAATGGTTGTGTGCTGTGGGGTGCCTGGCCTTTTTTGTGCATGTTTACACTTTACTATCGCAATCCTGAATTGTCTTTGTCTTGCATGGTTGAACAAAGAAGAGCAGAAAAGATACCCATAACAAAATGTCAACGGACTCATATCAGGTAATTGCACGAAGATGGAGACCCAAACAATTTTCAGAATTGGTTGGACAGGACCATGTTGTGCGAACCCTTGGTAATGCCATAAATCTTGGCAGAATTGCCCATGCTTATTTATTTGTCGGTCCGCGCGGAACCGGAAAAACGTCATCTGCCCGATTATTCGCAAAATCCCTGAACTGGGAAAATGGTCCTTCGCTTGAAGTTCCAGACGATTCGGAGATTGGACGGGCAATTATGGAGGGTAGATGCTTGGATGTAATCGAGATTGATGGAGCGTCTAACAATTCGGTGGAACAGGTCAGAGATCTTCGGGATGAGTGTCAGTACGCACCCTCCCAATGCAGGTATAAAATCTATGTTATTGATGAGGTCCACATGTTAAGCCAGCAGGCTTTTAATGCTTTGCTCAAAACACTTGAAGAACCGCCACCCCATGTAAAATTTGTCTTTGCCACCACTGAGTCCCACAAAGTCTTGCCCACAATCGTTTCCAGGTGTCAACGATTTGAATTCCGATCGATTCCAGCTCCATTAATTGTGCAAAAACTTGGAGAAATCTGTGAGGTTGAAAAAATTGAGGTCGAAGAAAACGCCCTTCATGCAATCGCTCGCATGGCAATGGGTGGCATGCGAGATGCCCAGAGCATTTTAGATCAAATGATATCATTTTGCGGAAAGTCGATCAAACAGACGGATGTTTTGGAGGTGTATGGTTTGGCATCCTCCGAGCAGATCAGTACCTTGCAGGAAGCTGTGATTTCGGGCAATTATGATACAATCCTAAAAATCACGGATGAATTTTCACAGAATGGGCTAGATTTTTATCGGGCCTTACTGGATTTGTCTGAACACTTTCGTTCCCTCCTGGTTCTTTCCATGAATTCATCAGGTTCGTTAGTTGCACCCGAACAAGTTGCGAGGATTTTGGATGAATTAAGGGAGGGAGAGACCTTGGTCCGTTCGGGCCTGTCTGAGAAGGCAAATTTTGAAGTTACTCTGTTTCGGGCTGTTGAAGCAGGCAGGACCCGCTCAATCGATCAGGTAATTCGCAAAATTTCTCAGATTCTTCCACAAGATTCGAAAAAAAAAACTGAGCTAAGGACTCTGCCTTCTGAATGCAAAGGCAAACCTTCGGGTAATTCAGGGAATCTTGGATTTAAAGACGAGGACCCAGATGATTCTCGGAACAGGGCAAAATCTGATTCAGCAGAATCTGTGGATCCGCCCGCTCAAGAAGAGACCGAGGGAGGAGGGTCGGTCGAGATGGACGGACTAGAGGAAGGTTTGGTTGATGATCGTGAATTAACAAAATTCAGGAAAGACAATATGCAACCACCGTTGCAGACAACTGACCCTGAAATAATTAGTGCACGAATAGAATCGCTACCCCCTGCTGTGCGCAAAGTAATTGATGAAAAATTTCAAGGTGAGTACTTTGCCATTGAACGTATCGATCAAAGCAAACTTATCTAGCTTGGTCGAAACATGTTGTCAAAAGCCCAGGTCTAAAACGGGATCAAATTCATCTCTTTTGATCCATCCTTTATTCGAGCCCGAATAGCTCCTTGCCAAAAACCATTTCTCCCCGGACTGACTTTGATGAATCCGGGGAAATCCCTTTGCGTCCAAATCCAAAAACAAACTGGAACCAGCAGGAACATGAGTGTTCGCAGCACTTCCATCTCCGGCAAAAACCCGAAGGGAGATACCATCAGTAAATTTGTCTGGTTGAGCAGATGGATGGAGGGCGATGACTTCACGGTTTAAACAGGTGGACTCGGTGTGGGATAAAACAAAGCCTCTGCAAAGAAAGAAGGTTCCGGTAATCCATATTCCAGCGGCCCACAAACGGGTTGCTTTTCCCATGCGAAGAGGAAAGAAATAGGCAAACAAAAGTAATCCGCTCCAAACGAAAATACTTAGTCCGATCAACCAAAAAGTTTGGTTTCTAGGAGAAAAGGCCGGGTCAGTTTCTGGCAAATCTTGCGGGTGTATGCCGCTCATTTCGAGGGCAAGGGATAGATTTGCCCGATAATCACGGTTTCCCGGTTCAATCCAAATTGCTTTTCGAAAATGAAGAATAGAACGGGCATAATCTCTCATTTTAAAAAAAAGATTGGCCAGATTTGCATGAAGATTTGCTGAATGGGTTTCCTGCGAAATATTGGAATAGATTTCGATTGCTTTCTCCAAATCACCCGACGCTTCCGCTCGCACAGCATCATAAAATAGTTTATCGGAAGATTCCCCATTCATTTGGCTAAGGCCAAAAGCTGAACAAAACAAGAAAACGAGGAGTCTAAAAGCTGAGCCTGTCATTTTATTTTCTTTAAAATTGCTTGCGCCCTTTGAAAGGTTGATTCGATGTTCGATGATCCATTCGATGTTCCCGCATACTCCGATTCATCACAAACTTTTAAAAGTTCTAAAATCTCATGTACAATCGTATCTGAATATCCCGAGGCATTTAATAAAGTAATAATTTCTGAACTGGATAAGGCCGAGGTATTCGAATGGTCACATGCGATTCCGACCCTGAGTCTGATCCTTCGACGAATTGCCTGATGCACTCCGGATACATCTTTGTGCTTTAAGGCATCACGAGCTTTGGCTTCCAGCAACCTTTCTTTTTGTTTACGCACTTCGAGGCGGGGATTCCGTGCTTTTAAACGGAAGAGTACTATGCCAATAAATATTCCTGAAAAAATAATTTGCATGGTCCAAAAAGCATTCGATTTCAAAGGATCAGGGGTAGCTAATACATGGATCCACTTACCGGGTTCAGACTCCGTTTGAAATAAATTTTGAACAGTCTTTTTCGGGGATTCTGTAGCAGTAGAGGGAGTGGAGATTTCAGGAGCAATCCACTCTTCGCCTGGGTCCACCCGAAGACGATGGGCACTCGTACTAAGGGAAAAATATTTTTCTTTTTCAGGATCAAAATAAGAAAAGGATACGGGGGGGATTTCAAGTAATCCCGCTTGTAAAGGAGTGACAATAAACTCAAAGGTTTGCGCACCTTCCTGTTTGGAGTTTTGATTGCCTTCAAAAGAAAAAGCAGGTGGTCCAACTTTAAAGCTCTCCCCCAACGATAAATCAGGAGCAGGCATGGCCGCAAAATTGCCGGTTCCACTTATCTCACAGGTCAGGCGGATGGGATCACCAACAGATACACGATTCATATCTAGTGAAGAAACAATGGATAAATTACCAATTGCTCCCTGGAAATTATTGGGGCGGTTGGCCATGGGCAAAGGCCGAATTTCCAAGTTTAAAGATTCGGAGCTGACCTTTAAGCCTTCTTCCCTGCCAAAACCAAAAAAGGGGTCGTTAAAGAAAGGGTTAGAAAAGGGTGAATTCCGGTTATTCTTAACTCGTACCCGAATGCTTGAATCAAAAGATATATTGTGTTTGCCGGCAAGTGCACCAGTCAGTCCAAAGTTCCATGAATACACGGAATAAGTCTTGTTAAATTTTCTCACATCTCGCTGTTCCTCAGGTTGCCCTAATTCTGTCATGGAAAATCCGGACCCAATCTTAGTTGGTACCTGTTCAATGCGGGTGACAGGTAATCTGTTCCACAAAAAGAGACTGACTTTCGCTGCCACTGTTTCTCCTTTGTAGAGGTAGGGCCGAGGGCAGGAAAACTCAAGAAATGCAGCTTCTCGAAGGTCTGCTTGTTGTTGACGCAGTTCTGCTTGCCTCAGCATATCTCTTTGGTTTGGGGGCAGGACCTGAAGCCTAGTTGATGGTACTATGTAGGAATTGTCTTCTAACTGGAGGTTCCAGGAAGGAACGATGAATGAACCTTGTTTTTCCGGGGTGACTGTAAAACTTAGCTCAAACCTAATGGAGGGAACACCATTGATGAAAGAAGCCGAGCGTAAGGTGCGGGGAGGCGAGGAAAAAGTTAAGCCTTCGACAGATGGCACCGAACCAATGGGTCCTTGCTGACTGCCATGAACGATAATTTTATAAGTCGTGGTATTGGCGGAGGTAATGGTTGGCGGATCAAAAGCCGCCTCAATCCTAATCTCTCCATGGATCATGCCAAGGCTAGCCATCCATAGTAAGATCGCGGGGAGGAATCTGGAAGATATCCGGTTCATTAATAGTCCCGACCCGTTTGAGTAGGAGCATAAAAATCTGGGACCGGCGGTAAGGGTTCACTTTTGGACTCGGATTCCTGAAGCAATCTTTCGTAGAGCGCATTGATTTCCTCGCTGGATTGCTTTTCTAACTCGTTGGCTTGGTCTTCCTGGTTGGATTGTTCTGGCTGACTGGAAGGCTTGGTCTGGTGATCTTGTGAAGTGGTTGAATCACTACTGTTTCCATCCTCTTGAATCCCAAACAAGAGGGGTTGGGAATGTTGTTCAAAATCTACCCAGGTCAAATAAGCCTTATGTTCTTCGATTGGACGCGTGATATTTGCTTCCTGTTGCTCAGGCATTATGCAGACTGAGAATTGACCTGGTTGGACAACTTCAGCAAAACTACCATCCTCGGATGGTTTAAACGAAGTTTCATTCTCATCGATTCGAAAATTACCATTACTGTCTAGAAAGATTGTGGCTGCAGCAGACCCAGATTCGTTCCGATCCTTTTCTGCGTTACCATTTATATCATTCCATACACTTCCTTTCAGTACAGGTGCTCCTCTCCATGGGATCATCATTTTGTGTAAGCCTGGTTGGGGGAGAGTGATCAAATGGTTTTTCACAAACTTTGCTTCCATAGGCGGGGGCGGGGCAGGGAAAAGCGGGACGAGAAGATCTTCAGTGCTTTGGTTTTGATCAGATAAAACGGATGCGATGGGTAAAGAGGCAGGAAAAGTTGCAGATATCCATTCAAAGGCAAAACGGCCCGCGGCGTCTGTACGGACCGATGGCTCATCCGTTTGGTTGTGTTCCCCATTCTGATTACGGTCCCAATAGACAAGAGCTTGTAGGCGTGGTTCATTTGTTTCGGCTTTTCCATTTCCATTAATATCACGCCACACGATCCCTTCAATTTTGCAGACCACAGATTCAATCCTTTCCTGGATTTGTTTGTTTAACGATGCCAAATTCTCTTCGGCCAAAGAATGACCATTAATTGAAAACGCGGAGGAATAAAATTCTCTCGCTTTTTCCCATGCCTTCCTTGCATGGTTCACATTTTGTTGGTCTAAAAAAGCATTGGATTTCGAGTAGTAAATATTTCCCAATCCATTGAGTGCTTTGGACTGTACATCGGGAAGATTCGTTGCTTGATTCAAGGAGAGACGAAGATATTTCTCTGCCATATCCATTTTGCCTGCTTCCAGGTATGCCAGGCCAGTATTCAGAGATAATAGTCCCTTTTCATCCTCCTTTTCATTAAGTTCACTCATTTGTTTGGTGTAGAGATCAGCCGCTGTGATTGGGTCACCCTGTTCCATTGCATTCTCTGCCAGTCTGATATTTTCGGGCTTCCAGCATCCTGCCATAAAAAGGAAAAAGACCAGTAAACATTGGATTTTCATGGAGCCCAACTTTTTTTTGGATGCTGAGGTCAAAGACTCAGAAAGCAAAAAGGCTAATCCAATCAAAATAAAAACCTGATACCTGTTTATGGGTAATTCGGTGGAAAGATGTTCCCGCAATTTTTTTTGTCCATGTGCTTGAAGTTCTGAAAATACATAACTGATACCTTCACCGGTCGGACCGATTGGTAAATACTGACCACCGGTAAGAACGGCAATGTCTCGCAAGGCAACCTCGTCTAATTTAGTCACAACTTTTTTTCCTTGCCGGTCAGTGAGAAAATTCTTCGCCTCCTGATCAACAGGATCGGTAGGAATAAAGGCCCCCTGTTCTGAACCAATGCCAATGGTGTAGATACGGATTCCCTCTTTTGCTGCTTTCTTGGCTTCTTGTAAACCTTGACCTTCTAAGTCTTCACCATCCGAAATAAGAACCAAAAACTTATCGGTATCATCCTGAGAAAACGAGCGTGCAGCCTCTTGTATGGGCAAAGCGAGATTTGTTCCCATTCGAGGGATTGAACCGACCTTGAGGTCTTCCAGGCTTTTCGCAAATGCCTGATGATCAAGAGTAAGCGGGCATTGTAAGAAAGATGAGCCAGAAAAAGCAATCAGGCCAAGACGATCTCCCCTTACTTTAGGTAACAGGTTGGTCAGAGTTAATTTAACCCGTTCCAAACGATTGGGATGTACATCTCGGGCGAGCATACTTTTAGAAAGATCAACCGCAAC
Source organism: Opitutia bacterium (assembly GCA_038110535.1). GTDB lineage: Bacteria > Verrucomicrobiota > Verrucomicrobiia > Opitutales > Seribacteraceae > Chordibacter. The sequence continues at coordinate 71,066 of JAYNJW010000001.1, forward strand.
CAATAGATCGATCCCTTTGGGGGTAATCGTGCGTTTGGTTGTGCCCCATTGAGGTCCTGTCCAAGCCAGTAAAATAAATACAACTCCCATTAAAAATAAGCAGAACTTCAAAATTTGTTTAGATTGGGAAAAAGAGGGAATAAGATCCTTAATCAATTTCTTAGCCAGCAACTGCCTCAACTTTTGCTCCCGAAGATTACGGCTTCGAAAATAAATCAAAACCAGCAGCAGCAACACAGCCGGGAGACAGTAAAGAAGTTCAGGATGTGCAAAATGATTCAAGGGATTCGGAGGTAACGGGTTCGTGCCAGAATGAATTCCAGGCAAAGAAAAAAGATGGAGGCTCCGAGTGGCCAAGCATACAAATCTTCGAAAAGTGCATTAATGCCCATTTCGACTTCAGATTTTTCCAACCTGTTGATTTCATCATAAATCGATTCCAAAGCAACTTTGTCTTTAGCATCAAAAAATTGAGCGCCGGTCGTTTGGGCAATTCCGGCGAGAATTTCTTTGTCTACTGGATAATCCGCAAAACGAATGACTGGCATGCCGTTTGAACCCCGGAGCAAATCCCGGGTGGAAGTGTCAAATAAGTAGGTCAGGGTTCGGGTACTCGATCCAATCGCGATGGTGTATATTTTAATCCCGTCGGCTTTGGCACCATTTGCATAAATCAGGGGGCTGTGGGGCGGAGCAGGCTCATCTTTCCCATCGGTGAGAAGGATGAGGATTTTTGATTTCGATTCCAGGAGTCTGAGCCGATTGATACCTTCTGCAAGTGCAGAGCCTAAATTGGTTCCAGTTTGGTGTGTCAGCCCAACCCTTAACCGATCTAGGTTTTTTTGTAAGTGTTCTTTATCAAGGGTTAGTGCACTTACTAAATATGGATCTACCGAAAAGGCGACAATCCCAATACGATCATGTTTTCTTTGCTTGATGAATTTTTTCAGCACTTCTTTGACCACATCCAAGCGGGTGACCCTTTGCGCCTCAGATTCACTCATGTCCAGTGCCAGCATCGATGCAGACAAATCAACAGCTAGTACGATATCCACCCCGCTGGATAAGATTGTCTGGGTGCTGCGATCAAACTGCGGTCGGCACAGGGCGATGATGAGGAAGGACAAAGACAGAATCCGCAGGACAGAGGGCAACCATGTCCACCTTCTAGAACGCAGCTGATGGGGGCTTATCAACATCGTAAGGGTGGGGAAAAGAAGTGAAGTTCTGCGCTTGCATATTTTCGTTTTTGCCCAGATCAGAGCAGGAAGAACCAAGAAAAGAAGGGCCCAAAAAGGCTCTGCCCACAGAAAGCTGTCAAGCCATTCACTCATTTCTGTGAAGGTTCTGGTAAGGGAGTTAACTTTTCCTGTTGAACCAATTTTTGCGATTCCAGTTCACGGTTAGCTTGGGTTACGAAATCTCGTGCAGACTGCAGTAGTTCCTCGAGTTGATTGCCGTGGAATTGCTCTGTTGAATATTTAATACGGTCCCCTTTTTGGACGAAATCCTTTAAGGGTTCTTCAAACTTTTGCCGGAGAAATGGATGAACCGTAACCTCTTTGATGAATTCTTCCCCGGTGCATTCAAGGGCTGGTAAATTAAACTGTCTTTCCACATAGAGCCTTATAATTTCGGAGAGGCGAAAAATAAAAGGCTTGGGTGCGGGGCGCGGAGAGGTGTTGGCTAATTCATCCAGTTGTGCGAGCACCTCAACAAAAGGATCGACCGGAGTGTCCTTTTTTTTCGAAATGGTTTCGACCGATTTCTTTTTCCGAAGAAAATAAACCAGTAAACTTAGCAAAAGAAACAGAAAGAGGGTCAGCAATTCCCCAAAATTTTCTCGGAGCAACTGAGCCAATGACTTAAAGATTGGCAAGGGTGAATCGACCAGAACATTGGGTTCAAGCAGGTAGGGCTTTTGATTGGAATAGAAACGATACATCAGTACCTCCTTTTCCCCCTCATCCGGAAAAAGGAGTACAACTCCTTCGAAAAATCGCCATCTGTTGAAAAAATAAACTCATCTACACCTCGTTTTTTCAGTTCCCTAGAAAATTCCTTTTCCATACGAGCGTAAGAGTTTTGATAAAGTAGCCTTGCCTGGTTATCGGCTGTGTCGATGGTCAAGATCTCCCCACTTTCTGAATCTTCCAATTCAAGGAGACCCACATTGGGGAGTTCCCGCTCTTTCGGATCATATATTCTTCCACAAATAATGTCGTGCCTTAGACGGGTGTACGATAATTGTTGAAGAAGAATGGTTAAGGAAGATTCCGGTTCGTCGGCCAATTTTTTGGGAAAGATAAAATCGGAAAGTAAAAAAATGACGGCACGACGACGGGTCACTCGATTAATGATCCGAACCGCTTCACTATGGTTCGTGGAGTGACCCAACGATGTTCTGAAAAGAACTTCCCTTAAAATTCGCAAGACATGCTTTTGCCCCTTCGTGGGAGGCAGGTAGAGTTCAACATGGTCGGAAAATAAAAGTAATCCAATCTTATCTCCATTCTGATTGGCTGAAAAAGCTAAAAGGGCAGCGAGTTCAGCTAGCTTTTCACGCTTGCTTTTAGTTAAAGAACCGTAGTTCGTACTCTTGGAAATATCGACAGCGAGTAGGATGGTAAGCTCCCGTTCTTCCCGATACTGTTTAACAAAAGGTGTCCCAGTTTTAGCGGTTACATTCCAGTCAATCGTTCGAACTTCATCGCCTGGCTGGTATTCCCGTACTTCTTCAAAGTCAATGCCTTGTCCTTTGAAAGCACTGTGATATGAGCCAGCAAATACTTCAGATACCAAACGATTGGAACGGATTTCTATCTGTCTGACTTTTCGCAATATTTCACGCGTAAATTCAGGGTCTAATTCGTTCATTGCCGAAGCGGTTAGATTCCAGTCTGGTTGCTTTTATTGGATGGAAAAATCAGGGAACTGGAACAGTATCCAAAATCTTCTGAATGATTTCATCACTGTTTACATTTTCCGCTTCTGCTTCATAAGTAACAATGATCCGATGCCGGAGCACATCGGGGGCGATATCTTTAAGGTCTTGGGGCGTCACAAAGCTGCGACCCTGGGTAAACGCAACTGCCTTGGCGGCAAGGGCCAAACTGATCGTGGCCCTGGGAGAAGCTCCAAAACGGATAAAAGCTTCCAGTTCAGACAACCCATGCTCTGCCGGTTTCCGGGTAGCAAGAACAAGATCAACAAGATAGCCCTTTAATTTTTCATCTACATATATTTGATCAATGAGGGAACGGGAGCGGAATATCGTCTCTGCATCCACAACTGCATTACTTTTGTGGTTTACAGAAACATTAGCATTGGCGTCCAATATTTTTAGCTCTTCCGTACGATCCGGGTAATCAACCATTAGCTTGAGCATAAAACGATCCATCTGTGCTTCCGGTAAGGGGTAAGTACCTTCCTGATCGATTGGGTTTTCAGTGGCTAAAACGAGAAAAGGGGACGGGAGAGGAAAGGTTTTGTCCCCAATGGTAACTTGTCTTTCCTGCATTCCCTCAAGCAAGGCACTTTGTACCTTAGCTGGGGCACGGTTGATTTCATCCGCTAATAAGAAATTGGTGAAAATTGGACCTTTCTTGGTGGTGAACTCTCCTTGGTTTGGGCTGTAAATTAATGTGCCGATAACATCTGCCGGTAAAAGGTCAGGGGTGAACTGAATGCGTTTGAATTCTCCCTGGATACAATCTGACAAAGTTTTGACTGCCAGGGTTTTTGCCAACCCGGGAACCCCTTCCAGTAAGACATGGCCATTGGCAAGCAAACCGATTACCAAGCGGTCAATTAAATACTTTTGACCAACGATAACCTGGCCAATTTCCTGTTTTAAAAGGTTTACCCAAGAGGCTTCATTTTTGATTTTCTCTTGCTGTTCAGGAGAGGGAGGTGACGAAGTTGAATGTGTACTCATGTTAATTTAAATGGAAGTAGCGTATCCGATAAGCCTTTTTGTCCAAGGGAAAAGGACTTTATAAACAATTATGTTTTTCGGCTTGGCTAATAGTAAGCTCTTTAAGATGCTCAAACAATGAGATCATTTTCCTTTTGTTTTTGATGTTGTGATGAAGCTAAGTAAAGAGTCCAAATATACATTTCTTTCCCTTTTGATCATCCCATTTGTTTGGATAGGGCTCAATCATTTTGGATACCTAGATTATCTAAAGATCAAGACCTTAGACTGGCGGATGCAGTTTAGGGGAGAAATTCGGCAGGACAGTTACAGCAATGTGGAAGAAAAAGTTGACCTTCCTGATGGGGGAAAAGTTCCCCGAACGCCTAAATTAATTTATGTCAATTTCGATATCGATACGCTGGAAATGGATGGTGTCGGGGAAAGACCTTGGGACCGGGCTTTTTTCAGAGACACGGCTTTGGCTCTTATTGAAAAAGGAAAAGCAAGATCTCTGGGTTTCGATTTTGGGTTTACTCCCAAAAGTATGTCAAGGATGGTTCCTAAAGAAAATTCTTATCGAAGTGATATGGCATTGGCAGAACTTGTCCGGAGATATCCTGATAGGGTGGTGCTTGGATGCCTGTACTCGGGAGTTCAAACTCCTTATGTCAAGCCAACCGGTGTAAGTGCATTTCCCCCGTTTTTTAAAGACGGTTACTCGCCCGATTCTGGTAAATTTAATTATCCAGAGTCTCCCTCTTATCCACTTCTGAGCTACGAAAATAAAAGTTATGTTGGCAGAGTTGGTTCCTTTACCGTTTCGCCATATCGAGCGGTTGATGAGATTCCTAGATGGGTTCCTTTATGGTATAATGTTGGAGGCAAAGCTCACGCTTACAACTTACTTGGTGGCAAACGAAGTGTTTTGTCCTTCGAACTTCCACTTGATAACAAGGAAGGAATTAATCTCATCCGTGCTCAGATCAATCAGCTTGTAGAACAGAAACTAGAACTCGAAGCTGAATTCGCCCGTTTGAGTGAAGAATTAACAAATTTAAATCAATCCATATCTGATGATCAATCGGCCTTGGATTTTTATCTTGAGCATAAGGAAAAAATTACCTCGCTCAATCAAGAGATTGAAAATTTCACGGATACGCTTCTTGCCAATGAAGCGTTGCGACAAGTTATTGAGCCTCAAATAGAATCTAGGCAGTCTCATGTTAAGGAAATTTTATTTCATGTACTGGAAGGGAACTTAGACGAGTCAACGGATTTGCAAACCGTGGATGATCTAGTTGAAGAAGCGGAAAATTTAAAAGCAGAGATTTCTACTTTTCAAAATACTTTGGATGCAAACCCTGCTCTATCCACGGTTATCAAGCCTCAGGTTGAAATTCGGGTTAAAAGAAGGGATGAGTTGTTGTCTCTGATTTCTCTCAAACAAAATAGCGAATTCAAGAAAATCTCCAGCGAAAGAATGGAGGAAGCACAAACCTTGCTTAGTGAGAAAATAAAAGAATTAGAAGAGGCTCTGTCGTCCCATAAAATCAGTCAGTCTGCTATGCTTGAACAAGTTCAATCACTTCGGGAAAATTTGCAGGAAGTAGAGACAGAAGAAACCCAAAAAAATCAGCAACTGGAAAGGCTTGAAGGGCATATTAGTGCCGAATTGCTTGAGACCAATAAAACCTTACGGCTCATTTACGAGGGGAGTAATCAAGCCGTTAAAGGGGGGGAGTTAGTGGACACATTGCCCAATGAAGTTCCCTTGTTCAAAGAGGGAAGAGTTTTTGCCTTAGGCGTTGAGTCCTTGTTGGCATACTATGGACTTGGCGATGAAGCAGTGCAGATTGATGAGGAATATAAAAGCCTTAGCATAGTTCATCCACAGGCTGGGGTTTTGGTTGATGCAAAACTTTCAGATGGGCAATTCCTTGAGGTCAACTGGTTTTCGAAATGGTCGGAATCCTTGGAAGAGAAAATCCTTACTCTGCAAGCAAAACGGGCATATGTTGATAAAAATATTCCAGAATATTTATCACTAGTTCCCAAGATTATTCGCCTTTTGCTCGAAAGAGTTGAGGGTGTTGATATACCTGAGGACAATTTACTACTTCCAGACCGCCTGCAAATTTTGGGAATTGAGGAGGAAAAAGTCTTGGTCGCTCAATCTCTACTTTCGGCCAAATTGGGTGACAAAAATATTCCTTCCTTTGAACAATTCTTCTCTCTATTAAATGCTATTAGTTACTACTTTATACCACCTGGAATTTCATCGGAGTATAATCCAATGTGTGGGATGAAAGATGTTTTAGAATATGCCCGCTTTCACGATCAGGTAAGCGAAACAATCGCAGATTTGGAAAATAAAATTGCTCTGCTCTCAGGCGACCAATACTTAGGGAAAATCAATTCAGCTCTTGAACTGGAGCCGGAAAACCAGGCCCTGGTTTTACAAAAAGAGAAAATTTCTGAGGCAATCTCAATCAATCAACAAAGCTTACTTCTGCAGCGAGAGGAAATGCAGAGGATTGAGCAATTCTTTTCTTCCTTTCATAATGCGATTGTTTTAATTGGTCCGGAAGAAAAAACCTTCCAGGACTTAGCTCCCACTCCCTTTGATTCATCCGCCGTACCCAAAGTAAGTGTTCATGGAAATTTGATTAAAACATTGACCTCTGGAGAGTACCTCAAGCGGTTACCTATAAAAACGGATCACTTGGCTACTTTATTCGTTTGTGTGTTAATGGCATTCCTTGCTGTTTATCAGGGTAATCATGCACAGTGGGTACAAGCCGGGGGTATTCTTCTTCTCATTGGGTATGTTTATTTGGGCTTTGAAACCTTTGCCCAATCCCATGTCATCTGGCCAATTACTGCTCCTGCATGTGCAGGTCTGAGTACTTCATTCATTGGTCTGGCGGCGATGGTGGTCATTGAGCAGAAGGCAAAAGGCCGATTAAAGGGCATGTTCGGAAGTTATGTATCCTCCGATCTTGTTGAGCAAATGGTCGCTTCCGGCGAAGAGCCTTCTCTTGGTGGTGAGGAAACTGCAATTACAGCTTTCTTCAGTGATGTTCAGGCTTTCTCCAGTTTTTCTGAGTTGTTAACCCCGACAGGCTTGGTCGATTTAATGAACGAATATTTGACCGCCATGACCAATATTCTGCAGGAGGAGCGTGGGACTTTGGACAAGTACATTGGAGACGCGATTGTGGCGATGTACGGTGCACCAATACCAATGGATGATCATGCTTATCAAGCAGTTAGAACGGCGATTTTGATGCAACAAAAACAAATCGAATTACGGAAAAAATGGGTTCCAGAAGTCGAAAAATGGGGTAAGTGCCACGGGTTGGTAACTCAGATGCAAACGAGGATTGGATGTAATACGGGAACTGCTACGGTTGGTAATATGGGTGCATTAGACCGATTTAATTACACCATGATGGGGGATATGGTAAACCTGGCTGCCCGATGCGAAAGTGGTGCTAAGGCATATGGAGCTTACATTATGGTAACGGAAGAAACTAAGTTGGCTTCGGAGAAAACGCGCGACGACATTGCCTTTAGGTATTTGGACAAGATCGTGGTCAAGGGAAGGTCGCAACCCGTAGCTATGTTCGAACCAACTGGATTTATGTCTGAGCTTTCGCAGGAAACGCAAGACTGCCTAGATTGCTTTCAGCAAGGGATAGATAAATACCTTCTTCAGGACTGGGATGGTGCACTGAACCTCTTTGAAAAAGCAAAAGAACTGGAGCCAAACAAGCCTGGTGTGACCCCTGGAGTCAAAGACAATCCATCGATGATCTTGATCGATCGTTGCAAAGTCATGAGCGAAAATCCCCCCGGTGACGATTGGGACGGGGTCTATGTAATGACCACTAAATAAGCAAGCACAGGGAAAAAGAGGATTTCATTTTGCTTCCCTCGAAACTATAACCTAGGAATAAAATAGTCAGGCTCGTTCCCTTTTTTCCATTTTAAATTACAGCCCAAGCTTGGGTGTTGGGTTTCAGGAGCAGGCAATTTTGCGAATAGTCTCGCCACTGCACCGGCAAGCTCATTACCGTTTACTGCTTGCTCGTTCCCTGGTCGGGAGGCATCAAATTGACCACGATAATATAGGGAGTTTTCTGAATTATAGAGAAAGAAATCCGGCGTACATGCTGCGCGGTAAGCAAAGGCTACCGTTTGATCTTCATCGTATAGATAAGGAAAAGCAAAACCATACTGCTGCGCCAGTTTAGCCATTAAATTTGGAGAGTCGGCCGGATAATTTTCCACATCATTGGAAGAAATAAAAATGACCTTGAGTCCGCGCTCTTGCCATTGGTTACACAGATCGACAAGGACGGGGAGAAGGTGAAGGACGTAGGGGCAATGATTGCAGATAAACACAATCAGACTGCCTTGCTGTTTAGAGGAGGGAATAAATTCAAACACCTTTCCGGTTTGTGGATCAGGCAGGGAAAAGGGGCGGGCTTTCGTGCCCAGTTGGACCATAGTTGATGGAGTTGCTACCATGAAAAATTAGGGGTTTGGGATTTGGGAATTTTTGCAGAGGAAAGGGAATCTGGATATTTGGCAAAGTATGCAGAGAGAAGATCCCTCGCAATTGGTGTGGCGGTTAAGCCTCCTTGCACTTGGTCTTGAGGAATTACTCCCTCAATCAGTACAGAAACAGCAACCCGAGGCGAATACGCTGGGGCAAAGCCGACAAACCAAGCTAAATTCAGTTTCATATTGTGATTACGCCACTGACCTGTACCCGTTTTGCCTGCAACTTGTATCCCTTCAATCTGGCACCGTCTGGCAGTCCCTTCAGTGGTCGCTAAGACCATGCCCTCCAAAATTGCCAAACGATCTTCTTCATTAATTAAAATATCATGGGTAACGGTAGGCTTTGCGTCTTGGTAAGTAATAATAGGGGTAAGCGATTTCAAATTAGTTGCGAGTTTGGACATAAAACAAGCCATTTGCAGGGGGCTCTGCCTAAGTCCACCCTGTCCTATAGAAATATTAAAGGTGTCTTCCATGGTCCACTTTACACCAAGGTTGTTTTTTTTCCATATGGGGTCAGGAACAATAGGGGTGTCTCTTAAAGAAGGTAGGGCCAAAGATGGTTTTTGGTCCATTTCCAGCCTTCTGGCTTCTGAGATCAATGGTTCATGTCCCATCCGTTCGGCACAGCGAAAAAAGTAGACATTACAACTCTGGGCAATGGCATCTCGAAGATCGAGCTCACCATGCTGGCCAGGGTGCACATGACATTTCATTCCACGATAAATACCTTCACACATCAATTTATCATGCGGATTCAAGGTTGTGCTTCGCAATCCAGCAAGTGCAGTGACGAGTTTAAAAGGCGAAGCCGGTGCGTAACCAGGGTGCCAAGCTCTCGGTAGCCAAGCCTCCCGGCGTTGAATTTCATCATAAGCAGCTTGGGAAATAAAAGGCGTCAAGCTACTCAAGTCATAATTTGGTTTGCTGGCCAGGGCCAGAATCTCAAAGGATTCCAAGTCAATTAAAACTGCCGCACCAGGGGGCGGGGGAGGAGGGGCAAGGGTAAAGGCACTTGGGTTTGGGGTTCCCCGTTGAAGCACGCCTTGGGCATATAAATGTCTAAGCAAGCGATTGGCATCATCTACGGTTCCTTTAAAACCAGCAACCGTGGAAGCCTGCTGACCCGTTAGCGGGAAAGGGGCATCTTTAAATGCGCTTAGAAGCAATTCTGCCCTAACTTCTGTTTCATTGGTGCCGAGTAAGGCACGCCCTGTTCTTCTTTCCAGTGTTTTTGCCCAGTCCTCATCAGGCAGTATTCTTTGCTTGGCGACTTTTTGCACCATGCGGTCGATCGAATCTTCTGCAATTCTTTGGAGATCAAGGTCGATGGTAAGCTGAAGGGATTCCCCTTTTTGGGAGGGCTGTCTCTTCAATCGCTCGAATCTTGATCCCATGGGATTAACCATCCAAATATCAACCCCATCGCTACCGCGTAAATGATGATCAAAAGTTTTTTCAACCCCAGCCTTACCCGTTCTTCCTTGCAGCTCGAAGGTAGCAAGGTCTGAGCCCGTCTGAGTATCAGGACTGGCTTCATAGCCACTGCCAACATAGCCAAGGACATGGGAAGCCAAATAGCTTTGCGGATAATGACGGACCGCTTTTGCTTGTATCTGAATAGGCGATTCCGGGGGTAGTTTTTCAATGAGCAGAGCGTATTCCTCATTGGTCAAGTCACCACAAATTTCCAAGGGTAAAACCAGTTTTCGGTGCCAATGCTTTTGTATTTCGCTTTGGCTTATTTCGCTATTTCTGCCCGTCAGTTGATTCACGATATCAATGTATTTTTGAACTACAGCGTACCTGGCTTCCCAGGAGTGGGAAATGCCACTTGTCAAAAAAGGTAAGTTATTGTCTGCATTCTCTTGAAACAGTCGTTCCAGCCAACCATCTCCTGATGCAACATTTTTTCTTTTGGGCAATGGCTTGCCCTTGGGGTCGAGTTCAAAAGGCAAAGAAAAAAGACCGGAAATATCTACCACAATTTCATTTTCCACTCCCTCTGCCCGGATCAAGGGCATGGTTTTGGATGGATATTGAGAAATCTGTGCAGACCATGAGCCTTCTTTTTGGCTCACATTTATCCGTCTTTGACCAAGCCACAATACAACTTTCTTTGTATCGGATAATGGTTTTCCGGTTATTTGAATTTTTCGTTTAATAACATGCTCTTCTTCAAAGCAAAGTGCCAAGAGATTTTCTAAATCTACTTGCTCTAAATGGTTGATCCGATCTCTGAGTGCGTATGAAACTCTCCGTAATTTAATTTTTGTTTCCCAGATTTCGCGATGGAGAAGTTCAAGGTGGAGATTTGCGGAATAATGGGCCCGGTTTCCAATCAGTAGATGATGGTTGCGATCGACAACATCACCCCTAGCTCCTGGTCGTAAAATCCGTCGCTGTCCTTGGATTCTCTCTTTTTCAACATATTCATCACGCTCCAAAACTTGTCTTGAAAAAAGAAATCCAAACAAGGTGATAAAGAGGATTAAATAGAACCAAGCAAATATTCTAAATCTGCGAGCTTCGGGAAAATATTTCTCAAAAAACTTCATTTTGAGTGAGCAGAAATACGAAATAAATTGGGTTCAACGCCCTCTAGAAGCACATCGCAGAACTTTGTGTACCACAAAGAAATAGGAATTAGAAAGATAGTGGAAACTAAAAAGTCACTCAAAAATCTGCTTACCATCCAGGTGGATGATTTTGATGATCCCAAATCAGCCAAAAGGAACCACAGAAAAGCGAGGACAAAATTTGCGAATCCTTGGTATAGAATAATTTTGGGGCGGTCTTGTTTTCCCAAATTGAAAAACTCGCGAGCAAAGTGAAAAATCAATCCCAGAAAAAAGGCGTGGAACCCCAAGGTATAATTAAACGAGTGATCGATCCAAAAACCACTCAAAAGAAGGGATAGCAAAGCACGATACGGATCGAGTAGCTGATAATGGGGAAGAAAAAAGAGTCCACCTAGGAAGAGAAAAATTCCCCAGGGACCAAGTACGGAATTAAGCAGAGCAATGCAGCCTATCAAAATGAAATTTGAGGCTGTGAGTAGGATTAAAAAACGATTGGGTGCATTCACTTATTTTTTTTGGGGCTATCTGTAAATGAGCAAAGAACCGTAACCTCAGAAATTTGGGCAAGATCTTGGGGTAAAAATACTTTACCGGTCTTGAAAAGACCATCTCCGCTATCTTCTAAAGTATGTACCATTCCAATAGGCAATCCGGCAGGAAAGGTGCCGCCAAGAGAAGAAGTTTCTAAGCGTAATCCCTGCTCCTTAATGATTTGAATATCATGAGGAACATCGAGCACTACCCCCATGGGTTGTCCCCCCAGCAAAACACCTGTTCCTTGAAAAGTCACCGGTCTTTTATCCCCCAGGAAATGAGCAACAATCCGGAAATTTGGATTAGTAGCGAGTTCAACCTTGGACGAATTACTACCACACTGATGAATTCGTCCCACCACACCACCAGAATAAATGACCCCAAAACCAGAATGGATTTTATGGTCCGTTCCTTTTCTCAAGAATAATTCCTGCCACCATGCACTTAGATTTCGATGAGTAACTCGGGCAAGGACGGGATGGTATGGTTTTTCTGAATCCAACCCAATTTTCTTTTGTAAAGCTTCCACTTGTGCATGAAGACCATGGAGCTTGGCAATTTCCTTTTCCCATTTTCCCTCGAGCTTTTCCTGTAGTGTCCAGTCCGCTCTGATTCGGGAAAGGTCACGATTTTTGGTAATCAGGGTTTTTTTGGAATCCGCTTGGTGACCCCAATAGTCTGTCAGGTCAGTTATTCTCGAAGTAATTTCCCAAATGGGTGCTTGAAATTCGTCAAAAGTAGATTGGGTGATTGCTTTCCAGCCAGAGGGCAGGGCAATAAAAAGTAAAAAAAAGGCACCCAATGCCAAAAAGGGTCCGAACTTGGGCCTGTCCTGCGGAGCGGCCAAAAGAAAAAAGTGTTATTGGGTGACCAGACGATCGATCTGCTCGCGACTTAGAGAATCGAGCAAGTTGAGAAACTCTCCGGTACCATTGGCAACACAACTTAAGGGGTCTTCTGCCTGGATCACTGTCAGTCCGGTCGCATCACTAATTACTTGATCAAGCCCGCGGATAAGAGCACCACCTCCGGCTAGGACCACTCCCCGGTCGATTAAGTCTGCGGAGTGTTCCGGTTGGCAACGATCGAGAGCATTCTTAACCAGGTCAACGATTTGTTGGACCACTTCTTTGAGTGCTTCTTCTCTGATTTCCTGAGAAGTTATATGGATTGTTTTAGGCAAACCTGCAGTGGAGTCTCTGCCACGAACATCCATGCTTAATTCTCCAGAGTCCAGGGGAGAAGCAGAGCCAATGGAGAATTTGATTTCTTCTGCCGTTCTTTCTCCAATTAGCAACCCATATGCCCGCTTCATGTAGGCCACAATAGCCTCATCAAGTTCGTCCCCTCCGACCCTTATACTTCGTTGAAAAGAGACTCCAGAAATTGAAATAATGGCAACTTCAGTTGTGCCTCCACCAATATCTACAATCATATTGGCATACTCATCGTGAATAGGCAGACCTGCTCCAATCGATGCGGCCATGGGTTCTCCCAGTAATAAGACTTCCCTAGCCCCTGCTCTGATGGCCGAGTCCTTGACCGCACGTTTCTCTACCGCAGTAATTCCGGAGGGTACTGCGATCACGACACGGGGAGGAACCAATTTTCTTTTATCAACTTTTTCAATGAAATACCTGAGCATGGCCTCGGATATTTCAAAATCAGCAATAACTCCATCCTTCATTGGACGGAGAGCTTCTATGGTTCCAGGAGTACGTCCAAGCATTCGTTTCGCCTCCGATCCGACAGCACACACTTTCTTGCTCGTTTTATAACGGGCAACTACGCTTGGTTCACGAAGTACAATTCCACGATCCTTGACAAATACCAAGGTATTGGCAGTGCCAAGATCGATTCCAATATCATTGGATAGAAAACCGAAGAGATTGCTGATCATTATTTTGAAATCAAAAGGATTGGTATGATTTGTTTCGGATTTCCTTTATCTGTCAAAGACAAACCATTCACATTGTGAATAAGTTGGGAAAAACTTTGTGCAAAAGTGCTCAACTGAGAGGGTGGGAGTTTCTTTTTTCAGCAAGAAAAATGACCAAAAAACCGCCCAAAAGAAGAAAAATAGAGTAGAATTGTCCGCGAGACATTCCCATAATCAAAGAAGCATCGGGTTCACGGAAAAATTCACCAATAATTCTTGCTAAGGCGTAGGCAGCGAGGAATTCTCCACCCAATCGGCCTGGTGTATTCTGGCATACATTAGATTTCCAAAACCTGAACTGAACGAATATAAAAACAAAAACACCCTCGAGTAATGCTGCATATATTTGCGAAGGATGACGAGCAATGCCCAAAGCAAAATCTGGTGCCTGAGGAAACAAGACGCCCCACGAGATATCTGTTTTTCTGCCCCAAAGTTCGCCGTTGATAAAATTTGCCACTCTTCCCAAAAAAAGCCCGGGTGGTACAACGGTGGCGACTAAGTCGGCAACTGGCCAAAAAGATTGGTGCGATTTCCTCACATAGAATAATGTTGCTAGAATGACTCCAACAAATCCGCCATGGCTGGCCATACCACCTTGCCAAACATAAAAAATCATTAATGGATCACTAAGCAGTTCATCCGTGCGGTAAAGTAATGCAAATCCAATTCTACCGCCGAGTAGCACTCCGAAAATTTGAAAGGTCATCAAATTTATGATTTGTTCCTTATCGTATGGGCTTCTCTTCTTTTTATGGGCACAAAGTAATAAGTAATACGCGGTGATGAATCCAGCCAGGTAAGCGAGACCATACCATCTTAAGCCACCAGGTCCCCAATTCTCCCAGGATGGAGGGAACTTCCAAAGAAAGGGGCTCAAATTGTGCACCCAATGGGTCGAAAAAATCTCCATAAATTTATGGTTTTAGTTGGATGTTGAGTCGGGATTTGGAGGAGTTTGAAGATGATGACGACGCTTCGCTAATTCACGCATATCAACGGCCAGATCATCGTGTTCGAAAATCTCTTGGCCCAAAATACTCTCAATAATGTCTTCCATTGCCAAAACTCCAGCGACTGAACCAAATTCGTCCACAACAACAGAGAGTTGCGAATGTTCCGCCAGCAAGAGACGGAGTGCTTTGTCTGCACTTGCATTCTCAGGAACAAATAATGGATTGAGTGCCAAGTCTTTGAGTTGGGTATGAGATTTTTCCTCGACCATAGCGTTATGCAAGTCCCGCCTACGAACCACCCCAGTTATATGATCGATATTGTCCGTATAAACTGGAATGCGGGCGAAGGGAACATTGGGATATTGATCAAATACTTTCTCAACGCAAAGACTTTCATCTAGGGCCAACATCACCGTGCGGGGAGTCATGATTTCCCTCACTTTTACTCCATCAAGTCGTAAGGCATTTGTTACCCAATCGCTTTCATCTGCAGATAAAGTTCCCTCTTTTGCACCCTTGCGGGCAAGTAGAATAATTTCTTCCTCATCCTCATCTGTTGATTTTTCTTTGATCGGAACCATGACCCGCATTGTGATTTTACAAACTTTGGAAAAGGGAGACATCAAAAAACGCACTACGATCAGAGGGGGTACAAATAGTGCCAGCATGTCGGAGCGATAAATCACCGCTAGATTCTTGGGCAAAATCTCCGAAAAAAATAGAATTCCAAGGGTCATGCCACCGGCAAACCACAAAAGGGAATTGCTGCCATCGCCAAATGCCTTTTCGGCTAACCCCCCAGCCAAAGTGGCCCCGAGGGTATTGGCAATGGTATTTAAGCTTAGAATGGCAGAGCTTGTTTCATCAATCTCGTTTCGGTATTTTTCAATCAAGCTACCTCTCTTGGGAGATTTCTTTTTGAAATTTTCTATTTCAGCCGTGGTAATACTGAGCACCATAGCTTCCAGAATGGAACAGAGTGCGGAAACCCCAATAGTTAAAACAACGGCAATAACTAGCTGGCTAACCATTCAAAAGAAATTCTTGTACTTTGACAGAGCATTGGCTCATCTCTTTATTACAAACAACCGAACGGCCAATTTTGGCAAGCTTTGAAAATGTCTGAAATAAAAAAACTTACTTTGCATGATCATCATGAAGCACAAGGGGCAAAATTTACTTCCTTTGCGGGTTGGAATATGCCCGTTTCATATGGAAGTTCATTAAACGAGCATCTTGCCGTTCGTAAATCCGTTGGGTTGTTTGACGTTTCTCATATGGGAGAAATTGAGGTAGCTGGTAAACAAGCGGAAGAATTCTTGAATTTCGCCCTAACCAATGATCTGAGGGGGTGTGATGTCGGCCAGGCTCAATACTCTATACTTTGCATGGAAAACGGAGGTGCTGTGGATGATTTGATAGTTTATCGTCGGGAGGCAGATAAATTTCTTCTTTGTGTAAACGCTGCAAATACTGAGATCGATTATGAAGTTTTGTCGGAACGCAAGGCTGGCTTTAATTGTGAGGTGCAAAATCTTTCTTCAAATTTTGGTCAGCTTGCATGCCAGGGACCATCCGCTGAGAGTATACTATCTACCATCATTGATGAGAATTTGTCTTCCCTCGCCAAAATGCATTTCCGCGAAGGAAACTGGTTGGGCTTCCCCTCAATTCTATCGCGAACTGGTTACACGGGAGAGGATGGTTTCGAGATTTATTGTTCCATAAACGATCTTTCCAAGTGGGTGAATGCTTTTGAGAGTGCTCCCCAATGCACGGTTCCCTGGATAGGTTTAGCGGCACGGGACAGTTTGCGCCTCGAGGCAGGATTTCCTCTTTATGGGCATGAATTATCCCTTGATATTTCTCCAGTTCAAGCTGGGTTGTCTTGGGCCATTGGTTGGGAAAAAACAAGGTTTGTTGGATGCGATGCCTTATCCCAAGAAAAAACAAACCAACCCATGCATCGAGTAGTTCATTACCTTGTCGATGACAGGAGGATTCCACGCGAAGGATGTCAAATAAAAGATCCTAAATCGGATGTGGCCGGTGTCGTTCTTTCTGGGGGTTTCTCCCCTCTTCTCAGTCAACCTATGGGCAGTGCGTTAATCAAGGGCAGTCACTGGTCAAGTCGTGCCGACAATGGTTGGCATGCTTTACTTCGGGAAAACAAAATACCAATCAAGATTGGCTTGCCTGCCTTGCGTATAAAGCCCTGCTAGCAATGGTTATTGCTTTCCAGTAAGAAACCTCCTCGTAGTATACTACTGAATGTCTTGAAAGCCTTTAATTATTATGTCGACTCCGGAAAAATTGGTAAAATTTAGATTGTTTACCATCACCACCTCTAACTTTTCTTGAAGTTGCGACCTGACTGTTTTGACCTTACAATCTGGTTCAACATGCAGTTGGACTAACAACCGAACCTCCCCCGATTTTTTGAAAATTTTGGTGGATGGGGAGTGAACGCCTGGGATGGTTGCACAAGACTTGCGGACGAGTTCTCGCAAAGCTTGGGGGGTAATTTGAACGGCACCTTCGTCGTCGCAAAACACAGAAACCAACTCAGATCTTGTCTTCTTAACCATCCCCCACACCAGGCACAAAAAAAGCACCAAGAGCAATGAGTACCATAAAACAGGAGATAAAACCGCCTCTTGTGGATCAAGACACAGGTAGTCTTGAAATTGAGCGAACATGACGGTGATTATTCAGATTCTGGAGAAGACCATGTGTCCTCTTCCTCGTCACGGTCTAAACTTTCCTGTTTGATATCATCAATCACAACATCGATCACAGATGCGTGGTTACCCGTCATGGACAAGATCTGATCACGGATGGCTTCTTGTATGATCCCGCCCGTTTTGGCAAGGTCTACCCCAAATCGCAGCACAACCCTAACTTCAATCTTGTAAGTACCATCTTCATTTTCGCTGACTGAAACCCCGCGCTCAGATTCTTTTTTGGCAAAGAAATCAGTAAGTCCCTCAACCACACCTGCTCCCCCTACATTGATAACGCCCTTGACAGACTGGGTTGCCAGTCGAACGATTCCTGCCACTACACTATGATTAATACGGATTGTTCCGAGGCTTCCATTCTCTTCAGAGAAGGTCGGAATACTTTCATCAGATTCGGAATTGTTTTTCTTTTTGGTCATATACTTTTACTCTCCTAATGAGTTTTCTTGAAAACATCTTTGGGTGCACGGGATAAAAATTCTTCCACATATGAAGTGGTTGCCTCCCCCTGACGGAAACCAGGGTCGAGCACGATAGCTTTGAGAAATTCAATATTAGTATCTATTCCGCGGATCAAATATTCACTTAAGGCTCTGTACATGCGGTCCAATGCAATTTTACGAGTTTTTCCGTAAGTCACGAGCTTGGCGATCATACTGTCATAATATGGAGATACGGTGTATCCCCCATAAACATGAGAGTCCACCCGAACGCCGTGACCGCCAGGGGCGTAGTATAAACCAATTGTACCAGGAGATGGAGCAAATCCATTGGCAGGGTTTTCGGCACAAATTCGACATTCGATCGCATGTTTATTGAACGCAACCTCTTTCTGCGAGATACTGAGCCGGTTGCCAGAAGCAATGTTGATTTGTTCTTTAATCAGATCAATTCCGGTCACTTCTTCAGTCACCGCGTGTTCCACCTGAATGCGGGTGTTCATTTCAATGAAATAGAAATTTCCTTTCGAATCTACGAGAAATTCGATGGTGCCAGCGTTGACATAATCTGCTGCCTGGGTTGCCTTGATTGCAGCTTTACCCATGCGTGCTCTCAGGTTTTTGTCAAGAAAAGGGGATGGTGCTTCCTCGATGACTTTTTGGTGCCTTCTTTGAACCGAGCAATCTCGTTCGCCGAGATGGATTACATTTCCATGTTTATCCGCCAATACTTGAAATTCGATATGTCTTGGGTTTTCGAGATACTTTTCTACGTATAACGCACCATTTCCAAAGGCTTTGGTGGCTTCCAAGCGGGCAGATTGAAACTCTTTAGCAAAACTGACCGCATTATGAGCAATGCGCATGCCCCGTCCACCTCCTCCGGCTACGGCCTTTATAATGACAGGGAAACCAATCTTTTGGGCAACTTTGATTGCGTCTTTTTCATTGTCAATCGGGCCATCACTTCCTGGTATGATCGGAACGCCAGCTTTGCTTACGGTTTCTCGTGCCATTGCTTTATCTCCCATTTTACCAATCGTTTCCGATTTTGGGCCAATGAAGTTGATGTTGCAGGAAGCACACTGCTCCGCAAATTCGGCATTTTCCGATAAGAAGCCGTATCCAGGATGGATTGCATCAACATCTGCAATTTCAGCAGCACTTAAAATTCGATCAGCCCGGAGGTAACTCTCAGCACCAGATGCTGGTCCAATACAGATTGCCTCATCTGCAAGTTGAACATGAAGGGACTGCTCATCAGCTTCTGAGTACACTGCAAGGGTCTGGATGCCAAGTTCTCGGCATGCCCTGACAATTCTCAGGGCGATCTCTCCCCTGTTTGCGATGAGGATCTTGCGAATCATGTTAAGATTATGATGGACGGATCGTAAATAAGGGCTGGCCAAACTCTACACTTGCACCATCTTCTGCAAGGGCCTCCACAATCTCTCCTGTAAAGTCCGATTGAATTTCATTCATTACTTTCATCGCTTCAATAATGCAGAGAATATCTCCTTTTTTGACTTTGTCTCCTACTTTGACAAATTCAGGATCTTCTGGAGATGGGCGGCGATAAAATGTTCCGACCATCGGTGAAGCAAAGGACTTTGAATCGTCCTTCTTCGGAGATAAACTATCAGAAGATGGTGATGGGGGTGCCGAAGCTACTGGAATAGATGCTGGTTGTGAGTGCACAAGCACCTCTCTGTGGGCTATGGATCCAGAACCAGGCCGGGCCAGTCGTAATTTTAAATCTTTTAGTTCGATCTCAAGTTCAGTGAGATCTGATTTCTGCATTATTGAAACAATACCTTTTAGTTCGCTTAAGTCCAATCTATGGTCCTCCCATTTTGAAGATTATCATTTCCTTCTATCAAAGCTGATTTGCCATATCATGCAATGCTTGTTTTACTTATGTTTGCATAATCTAAAATTTTTAGGGCTTTAAGGAACCTGCTCCTAAGTGAACGGACCACTCGGGATTTTCCCACTCGCCTTGGATTTTTAATTTACTGAATTTTGATAAAGGATCTGCCCAATTTACAATTTGTTTTAAGACAGGTATATTGAGATTTCCTGCCAACTTGAAATCAGCCAATAGATCAACTTCTTGCCTGACCCAATTAACTTCCCCGATTGCTTCAAACTTTGAAAGGGGACCAGATAGACGAGCTCGGTCAAAAATAACACGATCATGTTCCAGCGCAAAAGGAACTACCAATTCGTTAAAGTTCAATGCATCGGAAGGTAGGGGGAGATTGAATGCACCTAGCTTATTCCTGATTCCACCAAGTAAATGAATGGAACCGATATCCACATCATGTAGTACCAAATTTCCCGTTCCTTCAAAGTACTTTGCATCGGAAACGGGTCCCTCGGCTTGCATGGAGAGATTTATTTTTCCTGTCGTGGCTTGCTTCGGTTCGGAATCCTCATTGATCTGATCATCCTTTTGTGAGGATGTTTTTTTTTGCCATTGAGGAGAATTGGATAAATTTTGGAACAATTTTTGACGGTCTACATTTTTAAGATCTAAGGTAATGGAAATACGATCTGAGTACGGGGATGTATCGCTGAAACTGAGCTTTCCTTGGCCTTCCGCGAAACCAAAATCATCAAATTTGCCCCTGATCAGTCCATTCGAATTCGAAATTTCCCCGCGAGCATAATCGATATCTATCCCTGCATAAGAAAAAGGTTTGTCCGTTGATAAATACAAACCATACCAGGATAAGTTATGATCGACAGTTTCAACTTCATCTTGCTTAAACACTTCCCCGCTGGCTTCACAATAAATTGAGGTTGCATTTACTTCGCTTAATCCTTCCTCCACTCCTTCCCCAAGAATTCCTTTTGCCTCATTGACTGGGAAGTCCCCTTCAAAAGAAAAGCCTAGTAAGAGGTTGCTTGGTTCGATTGATCTGGGAAACGATAAATTGCCTTTAATCGAACCATAATTATGCATCATCTTTTTCCCTAATAGCCTAGTTGATGAACCATCAACCTCTATGTCTAATAAGCAACTGTTGAAGGGAAAGTTTCTAAAGACTAACTCTTTTGTTTTTACTTGGCCAATTGTGACCGAATTGCCAGGTTGCCCAGCCCAAATTCCTTCGATTGAAAAATTTCCAACTGGGATTGCTGAAGAAAAAGAAAAGTCTCTCCAGAGCGGAGACCACCATATCCCTAGCCAGTTATTAATATCGGGCGGATGACAACTACCGTTCAATAAAAATCTGTATTTTGCAGGATTCCACTTTTGGTAATAAGTACCGGTAACTTCACTCAGACCTAGTTTTCCATAGGCATCATTAATATGGATCGTGAAGTCAGACTTGATCTCGCCAGTGAATAGAAATTGACCAGGTGGTGTCTGAAGAGCAGAAAAATCATCGGCACTGACCAAAAATTGAATGGGTGAATCTGCTCGGGTGGGCGTGGGATTTTCCCAAAGGCGTATGTATAGCTCTTGTCCATCCATTATCCTCAAATTCCCTTGAGGTAGTTGGGCATACAAGTCATAAAGTTGAGGAATTAACTTGATTGCTCCATTTGCGATCCACCCATCTTTATTCTTTTCAGCATTCAAAGAAATTTTTGTTCCATTTGTATCTGAAAAAATATGAGCTTTAAGTTGGGCATTTTCGTGATGAAGAGTCAAATCAAGGGGGGGGAGATTTCCTGAAACTGCACCGGCAACTGACAAATTTTTATAGGTAAAATAGATATCTCCAGATAGAAGGTTGTATGTATTCAGATTGATGACACCATTTCCGTGGATCACGGGATAGAAAAAATTTAGATTTGCAGATTTTGTGTTCAGCCTTAATCGCTCTGCTTGGCTATGGAACCTGTAACCTAAAAGGCCTTCATTTTCAGATTCGGTATTCCACGAAAGTTCAGTCAAAAAATCTTTTATTTCTTGGTTTCTTTCGTCGTTTCCTTCCTTTTGGGAGATGTAAATTTTACCACCAGTATGATTAAGGAATCCTCGAAAATTGGCATGAATCGAAGGAAAAGATTTAGAATAGGAGTGGATCGATTCTTTTAAGGAAAATAAGGAGTCTATCAAATCTCCCCAGTTACTTTCACCCGTGCTTTTCGCAGACCATTTGTTTTTGATGATTTGATCTAGGTTCTGGACTTCTAAATTAAGTTCCGAGCGGACCTGTCCGACATGAAGCGAAGTTTTTAAAAATAAAGAATTGTCCGCATGCTGATGTTTTAAAGAGAAACCTGAAATACCAAAATGATTTTGATCTCTCTCATCAGGGAAAAATTCAGCACCAGAAAGATCGATCTGATTGATCAAGGAAAAAGGATCTTTGCCAGGCCATTTCGGACGGAGAGAAAGCGATAGGTTTTTTGATTGGAAAAGGATTTTCTCTCTTCCCTTGATTAGAAGTCCATCAAATTTAATTTTCGAGAGTCCCACGATATGGGGTTGCATGATGCTTATTTCAATATCTTCAGAAACAATGGAACGGATTGAAAACTCGATTAACTTTGCTGGCAGGGGGACCTTGAATTCCCTCATTGAAAAATAAAAGACCTGGGCGAGTAAGCAGATCATAAGAAGTAAACGAACCTTACTTCCTGCTTGGGATAGGGATAGGTATGTACGAAAAGGCTTCATGCAGAAGCAGGCATTTCAGGGATCAGTTTGCTCGGGTGCTAATCCTTTTGCCAATTCGTCAATTATGGAGATAGGTAAGTTGCAGACCAATCCAAGTTCTTCTGACCCAGCAAACCATTTCGTTCCTCCGACTCGATCGGTGAGATGAAAGACAACCGAGTTTGCACCATTAACATCGAGCGTTTCAAAGTGAAGAGAGTATCTCCAAGGCAACCAATCACCATCCACCCAAATACCTTCATTATTGTATGATAGATCGATAAATGAATCAGCCTTGAAACCTAGGAGTCTCTCATACGCTTCGCCCATTGATTCCTGGGTGAAAGTAGATAATTCTTTTTCATCTTGGAAAGATTTCAATATAATTTGATCGAAGGAAAATTGGTCCGGTAAAAGCCTGCGGTCTTTATAGTCTGTGGCTTCAACGGACAAGAGTCTGTCCCAGGGTGTATTTACTAAACAAATAAATGCCTGTTCAGTTACATAGGTATTCCAGAGGGAAGTATCTGTATTAGATTTACTGATTAATAAGGAAGTATGAGTGTTGTCTTGTTTGTCGATTTCCAGGGAAAATTGAGGGCGATCTAGGCCTTGCTGATTTAAGATGAGAGAGGAGGGGTTGAAATGAATAAAATTGGTCACCTCGATGGCGTTCAGATTATGAATGAAAGTACGGACAACCTCGGTGTCTGAGAGAAATGAAAAAGCATTGGTTCCGTTATCTTCTAATCCAATCCAAGAATTTTGATCATTCTTTCGTAGGACAAGTGATCGATTATAGTCCTTGATCTTAATCCGGCTTACTTGATCCATTTCAATAGAAAAGAGTCTTTTTTCTCTTAATTTATTGGCAAGATTTATGAAGTTTTCTAGGAACTCCGCTGCAATGAAGAAAGTTTGTGGATTATTGTTTAATTTAACCAAAACCCTTGTCGCGTCCGATTGCGTGATCCGATGAAAAGAAAGTCCATGACTTTTCCCCATTGAACGAACCGTTATATCCAATATTGGGTTGCTGTTATAGTCAGACTTCGGCTCGATAAAACTCGTCAGTTTTTCAGAAACTAATCGATGAAGTAATGAGGAAACTTCTTCATCATTGGCGGGACTTTTTGTGGGTCTAGAAAAATACCAACGCTCATTTTGTTTGCTTAACGAAGTGGTGACCATAGTGCCGTCGCTTGAAATCTCATTAACCTGAAATTCGTCAATTGCATAGAGGGGGAAATCGAAAAATGTTAAATTAGCCCATTCATTGATTGGCCGGTTCACTAATTCATCAATTTGACGAGGACCTCTCCAAATCGTCTGAATGCCCTTATCGTTTATGAGAATGAAACGGCCTGTTTGATCACGACTTAAGCTACCAAGGGTAATTTTGATTGTTGCATTGTTGCTGATCAGCTGCAAGGAGGAGGAGTTTTCGTCCAATCCATAATCCTGAGGTATTTCCCCTCTGCTATCCAGTTCGTTCAAAGGCCCAATGAAAGTGGGATTCAAATGAGAGATTTTTGAGATGAGGTTTGCCATAGAAATAGGCTCAACCGGCCATGAGATCGGATGTCTGATGTGCCAATCAGTTTGGGCTTTCCGGAGAACAATTTTTTGTCCATTTGATGGCTGAGCAAATTCAATCTCTGTCATGTTGGCGATCATCTCAGAAAATTTAGAACTTAGATTCACTCCTTGATCATCGTGATCGATGTTCAGAACGATAAACAAAGCCAGTAATATATTTGCGGCTAAAAGAAGCAGGGTGCGGTTTTTGATCATCATGTTAGAGTTCTTTTCGTAACCAGCTAACAAAAATTCCAAGAAATAAAACCATGGCTGGCACGCTTGCAAAATAGTAAAAAACTTGCTCAAACTGTTCCTCTGACATCGAAATACTGTAAGATTGCAAAATTCTTGGGGGTACATCGAGCATGTCATCATTCTGATTCATCCAGTAGATTATATTTCTGGCAAGAGCTTGGTTACCCGCACCAGATCTGAGCTTTTCATTCGATAATATCTTGGAGGATCCTAGAACCATTAGTTTGCCTGCTGAAGCAAGTCCAGCCTGAGAAGCTAAAGCAGGATTCGGAACCGATACAGCAAGTATTGGCACTGGACCGGCTAGATCGAGGAGGGGATTTTTGTCTGGGGGAATGTTGCGTTCCGTCCAACTTGAAAGTGCCCATGAATCACGGGAGGAAAAAATCAACTCGTGCCCGATAAACGCAGAATTCTGTTTGGTTTCTACTTCAACAGGTCTACATCTGTCGGCGAGAATTGAAAAGCCCTCGTTCATCAAGTTTTTAACGAGTGGGTGAGAGGTCTCCCGCTGATATGTCCGCAAGAAGTATGATCCCGAGAACAAGTCAAAGTTCTCTCTTTTGGGATCAAAAATTAACATATCATGGCATCGTATACCCCATTCTTTAAGCAAAAGTCTCAATCCCAATGCCGGGCGGTCTGTCAGGGCAATTTCTTCAACTGGATCAAGTGCTAAGAGCAAACTGCCTTTGCCCTGGTTTAAAAAATTACGAATCATGGCCACTTCCTTGTCCTGAAAAATTGCTTTCGGGCCGGAAATTACCAAGGCAAGAGCATCGTCCGGCATTCTCTCAAGGGTTCCAATGTCGAGCGTGGATACCGCGATATTTCTATCCTCAATTAATCCTCTGAGTACAGAATTGCCATCTCTAGGATCCAAGTCTTCAGGGCTTGCTTCGCCATGTCCCCGGGTGAAATAAACAACCTGGCGACTTTGGGAGGCAATGGATAATTCGAGAATAGATTTAACAAGGGTTTCTTCTCCCCTGAATTTCCCTGGTTCCAAAATGCCATTTTTCATCTCTTTCCAATCGGAATAAAATCCGGCCTCCCAAATCGCTTGCCTTGCCAAGGACTCAGCTGACCTAAAAGCTTGTCCGGAACTATAGGGATGAACACCGTTTTCTTCTTTGTATCTAAAAATTACCCGTGTGCCATTTTGGGGAGACGCAGCGATCAGCAGGTTGGGCTGAACAATTTTATATTGATCAAGTATATCCTCGTGCTTGCGGGGTGCCAATACATCAACCCGGTGAAACTTTATCGGAAAGGGTGTGTCTGCTCTCTCCAATGCATCGAAGAGAAGCTCAAGGTCGTGCATAAATCTCTGCATGATTTTGGGCATCCCTGAATTTTCCGGGATCGTGATAATAAAATCAACAGACTGCTCCATACGGTTTAAGAGTGCCATGCTTTCTCTGGACAAACTATATTTTTTGTCAGGAGATAAGTCTACCTGCAGATCGATTTGTGAAATCAAAAAATTTAGACCAAAAGAAAAAGTAAACAGGAGGGTAACTAGAACCCAGCGGTCAAGTCTACGATTTCGTTTCGCGTGCTTGAAGTCCATCGGTCAATGCTTCAGTCGTTCAATTTTGAGGGTTGCTAAACTTAGGAAAAGAAAGGCGAGCACTAATTGATGAAATAAAGTGGACAGGTCAATTATTCCAACCGCAAAGTGTTGTGCTTTGTTCAGTCCCTGATTGAGAGAACCTAGGCATATATCAATAAAATCCTCCAATCCAGAAGGATTGCGGAAATCCCTGTATTCTCCCAAAGAAAAAGCCATTACAGCCAAATATAAAGTCAGGAGAGTAAAAGTAAGCATGCCTGCAACCATTTGATTTTTGGTAAGCGAACTGGAAAAGATTCCAACGGCTGTAAAACTGGCCCCAAATGAAGTCAAAAAAATGAAGCCTCCCAACCAATGTTCAAAGTGATTGAAGCCAAGGCTGATGGCTTGTTCAGGAAATCCATACCACAAAAGTAACGGATAACAAAGTGCCATCACGCAGATGATCAGAAAAAAAACGAGGGACGCTGTCCACTTTCCTAGTACCAGACCAAAAGAGCCTACCGGTGCAGACATCAAAGCTTCCAAGGTGCCCAATCTTCTTTCCTCAGCGAAAGATCTCATCGTCAAAAACGGGATCAAGGCCGGTGCGCCAAAGGTGAGACCCACAACCAAGGAGGATAGGGGAGGAAGAATCCAGTCGGTTCGGGTGAAGCCTTCAATAAAAAAACGAAAACCAATACCCAATAAGGCCAAAAAATAAAAGCTTGCCACATAAGTGGCGGGAGAAATGAAGAGCCCAAACAATTCGTGCCGTAAAATATGCCAATATCCACTCATTACGATTTGGTGAGGGATGGGTTGGGTGCCTGATACCGTTTTTTCTTACCTCTGCCCAAAAAATCTTGGCTCTCCCAGTTCTTTTTTGTGGCCCGGAGAAAAATTGTTTCGAGATCCGGTCGAGAAATTTGAAATTCCGAAATGCTCAACAGTTCGTTTTGAATTAAAGAACGCAATATTTCTTCTGCTTTTGCTTCTCCCTCAGAGGTAGAGAAAGCAAACCTGCTTTTTTGCGAAATTTCAACGGGGTCATCGTATAATAGTTCGCAGTCAGGATCCACTTGGCGGATTGCACGATGTAGATCAATCCTGCTGTCGGAGGATACGATTTCAAAAACAGTCTTGTTAATGAACATTTTTTGCAAATCGTACATGGTGCCTTCAGCAACAATTTGTCCGTGACTAAGAATAATCATGCGGTCACAACAAGCTTCCACTTCTGAGAGAATATGACTGGAAAGAAGAAACGAGACTTCTCCCCTTAATCTTTCCATCATTTTCCTAGTGATTGCAGATTGTCGAGGGTCCAGTCCAATCGTAGGTTCGTCCAAGATGACCAGCCTTGGTTCGGCCAGCAACGCATCGGCAATCCCTACCCGTTGGCGAAAACCTTTTGAAAGGTTGCCAATTTTTCGTTCCGAAACTCTTCTTTCCATGTCACACGCATCAAGTACCAACCGAATTCTTTCGCGTTTTCTACTGCCTTCCAATCCTTTTAAATTAGCGCGAAAATGTAAGTATTCAACAACCCGAAGATCTTCGGGTAATGGATTGTTTTCTGCCAGAAAACCGATGTGCTTGCGCACCTCCCCCTCTTCCTCGGCCAAATCAACCCCACACACTTTCGCCTCGCCGGAATCTGCTGGAATCAGACCCGAGAGAATGCGAAGTGTAGTACTTTTACCTGCTCCATTGGGGCCAAGGAACCCAACGATTTCCCCCTTGCCAATCGAAAAACTGATCCCTTTTAGTGCCTGGATTAAGCCATATCTCTTACGAAGGTTAAGAACTTCAACAATGGGTAGTGGCTTTGATTCTGTGCTCATTTTCAGTTAGGAATGAGCTTGCTCCCCAATACAGGCCAAGGCAAGACCATCTAGGGTGAGAGAGGGGTGGATTTTCGCTCCACTAATCAAATAGTTTTTGGCTTCTCCTCCAGTTTGAACCACAGTCTTGACCGCTTCCCCTATGCTTTTTAACTCCTCAACAATCTCCTTCAGTATAGCATTCAGCATGGGCAAATACCCGTGGTATAAACCACTCATGATCGCCAAATCAGTACTTTTACCAATGGCCGGAACCGTACGATCCGTATCGGTCAATAGGATTTTGGGGAGTAGGGCGGTTCGATTTCCCAGATAATCAAGCATCCCTTGGGGGCCGGGAACGATAACCCCACCAATATATCCCCCTTTTGCTGTAATTACATCAAAGGTGGTTGCAGTACCCAAATCGATCACAATTGCGGGAAGAGGGTATTTTTTGAAAACGGCATAGGAGTTGGCGATCCGATCGGATCCAATTTCATTGGGTCTGGGGTATTCGATAGGCAAATGCCTTTGGCTTGCAGCAGATAAACAAAAGAATGGCGTGTCTTTATTTTTAGAAAAAAGGGATTGGAGGGCTTTCTCAGCTTCGGGGACGACTGAGCAATAACAAATTTTTGTGGGATAATTCCAACCACCAATCCAATTTTTTAAAGAACGGGCAAAGTCTTTGGTCGGAATTGTCCTTTCATCATAAATTTTGCCGTTTTTCCATATTCCTCCACGACAAGTTGTATTTCCCAGATCGAGACAAAGCAAAGAAAAATCCAGATTCATCGAATCAGGCTGACCTCACCAGCATGAGCAATTTGTACCTTACCATCCTTTGAAGTAATGATTAATCCGCCTGAATTGTCGATTCCACTTGCGGTTCCTGAAAAGGTCTTAATTCCATTTTGAAACTTCACTTTTTTACCTAGGAGGAAATCCATTTTTTCCCACTCGGTTACAAGCATATGGTCAGCCTTTCCATCAAGGCATTCCTGGCTAGCCTGCAAGGAAACCTTGATGATTTTAGCAGTAAGTTCATGGATTCTCCAACTAGTGCCCGATATTTCCATGAGGGAGGTTGAGGACTCTCGAATATCATTTGGAAAATGGCTCGTGGACGAATTTACATTCAAACCAATACCGAAAACCATCGATCTAACTTGATCACAATCGATCGATGCTTCGGTGAGCATTCCTCCAATCTTTTTATTTTCACAAATCAGATCATTAGGCCATTTCACCGAAAGACTTTCTATACCAGTATGATTTTTAAGAAATTTACCAATAGAAACTCCCTGCCAGAGGGTAAAGTTTCGAAATTTTACCAGTGCTACATTTGGTTTCAATGCAATACTTAAGTAAAGGTTACCTCCTTTTGGACTGTGCCATTTTCTTCCCCTTCTTCCCCTTCCAGTCTCTTGCTGATGGCTGATTACGACAAACGGGGTTTCTTGCCCGTTTGCGAGCAGTCTCTCCGCTTCCGAATTGGTGCTATCTGTGTTTTCTAGCAGAAAAAAAGGATAATCTATTCCACACTCTTTAAGCCATGCTTCCAGAAGCGGTCGCACCAACAGATTTGGTTCAGCTGATAGCCGATAACCACGATTTTGACTCGCTTCTATTAATAAACCCGCTTTGCGCAATTTGTCTACTCGTGCCCAAATACCCACACGAGACATTTTTAAGCGTTCGGCAATATAGTTCCCAGAAACATAGTTTGGTGATGCTTGCAACAAGCAGCTGAGTAGAAAAGAATCTGGATTCTTTTGCACCGAAGGAGATAAGGACCCAACTGGCTTGAATACTTTCTTTTTACCTAGAGGATATTGTGACATTTAATTATTCCAGTCTAACCCAATGTCAACCCATCTGGCCTGATGCACCGGAGCACCCGTAGAAATAAAATGAGGGCGGGCTTGTGCATATTGTATTAGATTATTTTGATTAATTCCTCCACTTGCTTCGATCACTAAGCGATTATGATTACATTTTACCGCTTGGGCAATTTCAACAGGAGAGAAATTATCCAGTAAGACAGCATCCACCTTAGCTTCGATTGCGGCTTGCAGTTGAGATAGATCATCGATTTCCACTTCTACAATCCTCTCCTTAGCCTGGTGCTTAATTTTTTTAAGAAATGAACTCAATCCATGGTTGTCTTTTACCCCCGCCGCAGCCAGATGATTGTCCTTGATGAGGATACGATCAGAAAGCCCCATCCTATGATTAAAGGATCCCCCGCAGGCAGTAGCAAACTTTTCGAAAATACGAAGGCCTGGAGTCGTTTTGCGAGTATCGAGCAATCCAACACCCTCTTGCTCCACAACGCGGACAAATTCGTCCGCTTTGGTAGCCACGCCAGATAATCTTTGAATAAAATTAAGCAGGGTTCTTTCGATAGCTAAGATTTGGGGCACTGCTCCTTGAAGAATCCCAATTACATCTCCGCTATTGCATAAATCTCCATCGTTAAGAACTGCCATAAATTCGACCTCATCGCAGGAGAAAAAAGAAAACAGTAAATCGGGCAGTTTGATGCCGCACAAAACGAAAGATTCCCGTGCAGTCAATTGGGCAACTCCTTCTTTTTTGAAGGAACACAGCGATGATGTCAGGTCATTTTGCCAAACTGGTCCAGCCTTTTGAATGCTCAGGTCTTCCTGCACACAGCACTCAAACAGGCTCGTGTAGAGATCAGCTGCCTGTTCAATTTCCCGCCATGATATTCTTCGGCGAAAATCTTCAATTCGGGGAGGCGGTGGGGTCACAAAACAGAGGACAATTGAACCTTAGTAGAGATAAGCAAATCAAATGCAGGAGGAAGATCAGAAATAATCTCTCCCGGGTCTGGTCCAACCCCAATAAAACGAATCTCAGGTAATTTTTCATTTTTCCATCCATTGGGATATGCCACATCTACCAAACTAGACAACATAACCGCTATGTAATCTTGGGCCTCAGCAGGAAGCTCCGCAAAGGAGGTTAAGCCCCTTAATTCATCGGTCCATCCGGGAAGTGTCTGATAGATTGGTTGAAGTTTTTGCCGGAGAGACTCATTGCGGGGAACTAATTTGGTTATCTTTCCATCAGGTAATTTGTATGCCGTACAAATTTTGAGTTCGGGCGTCACGGTGTTGTCCAGAGTCAGGGCGTCGAGTTTATTGATTACGATCTGATCGAATCCACCGTACCGAAGGGCGTTGCCTTTTTCCACAGCATCAAACCAACCAACCATTCGTTGCCTGCCAGTAGATGTCCCAAATTCTAATTTGGCCAACTTTTTACCCCAAGGATCGGACAAATGATCGATTTTGGTAAGGAAGTGGTGGGTACCCACCTTGGTGTCATACGCTTTGCAACAGCCAATTTCGGTCACAGGTTGAAGAGGAATTCCCCCAGAATGAAAGAGTTCAGCACAGGTGGTGTGGGAAGCGGTAACATTTGGAGTGAATCCATGCCTTTTGTCCAACCAGTATGCTTGCCCAAATTCTGCCACCACCAATCTTTTTTTCTGGACTGAACCAAGAAGAAAATCGCGTCCATCCTGTATACAACTCTGTAGTTGCTTACCTGCACTCCAGTAAACCTCGGTTAATTCGTTCAGGTTCAGGGTAAAAGGATCATCTCCCATAAATCTTTTAAAATCAAATTCCTCGGCCGGAAAGATGCCATCCTTGATCGATGCATGATTTGCCCTAGTTTCTGCGATTGATAGTGTTTCGAAAAATTCATACCAAGCTGATTCTTCTACTTTACAAACCCATCGAATGGTATCTAGTGCCCGTTGGCATCGCTGCTCAAGTGCAATAGAAAATGTATTCTTATCTTCGAGAAAGCTTTGGTAAAATATTTGCCACTGTCCAGTTTCATCTCCGTAGGCTGGACTTATTCCACGACCGGTTGATCCTCTGCTTTCCATACCGAGCTGATTAATCCGGTAATTTTCCCAAGCGAGATCGAGCAGTCGGTGGCTCAAATCACTCATTTGACACTTTTGATCGATAAGTAATCGTTTGATCACTTCTAAACCTCTTGCTTCCAGGGGTTTTGCTTCCCAGAGAAATTTTCTTGGGTCGGCCACAACACCTGATCCAATGAGGAGTGTTTCGACCTCGGGGTCTCCCACACCAGAAGGAAGCAAATTGAGTTTGAGCCCAGCCGCGGTGTGTCCCGCATTTGCTCCACCATTGACTTTCATCACTCCGGCTGCAGGGCGGCTATGAGTACGCTTTTCATGTTCTAGTATCTCATGGACAACCCGGCCTTTGCCTTCGTCACCCATACTAATTCCGATCACCGAGATTAAAGAAGAATCAACAGGTTGCTTCATAACAGGGGTAAAAAAATCTAGGATCGATTAAGATCGCTACGCTTTATTTCGACCACATCGTGAGGAGCAGACTCTCTTTGCCCGGCAGGTGTAACTCGGATAAATCGAGCATTTTTCCCCAGGGCAGACAGATCAGTTGCACCGAGATAACCCAGCCCAGCTCTTATGCCTCCGGCTAGATTTTCCAATACTTCTCGAAGAGAACCGGATACTTCTTTCAAGGCCTCGATCCCTTCCGGTGCACTTTTCCCCCGTAAATCTTTTTGGCTATGACCATAGCGGGCGGCCGATCCGTCACGCATAGCCTCCAAGCTACCCATGCCCCGGTATTGCTTGTAGTACTTGCCCTCAATTTCAATGATTGCTCCGGGTGCTTCGCGACAACCGGCAAGCAAACCCCCGCAAATGACTCCATCGGCTAGGGTTAGTGCTTTGACGATGTCTCCCGACTTATTGATTCCGCCATCAGCTAGAAGAGTAACCCCCGCTTTGTGTTTAGACAAAGACGCTGCATACAAGGCAGTCATTTGAGGGATGCCTACGCCGGCAACTATCCGTGTCGTACATATCGATCCGGGGCCCTGTCCTATTTTAATGATATTGGCACCGGCATTCCCCAAGAACTCGACGCCTGCCCCAGTGGTAACATTCCCAGCCATGATTGGAAGTTTCGGAAATGCATCACGCAGGGAAGAAATGGCATCTCCCACCCCCTTGGTATGGCCGTGTGCCGTCGATACTGCTACCAGGTTTAGGCCCTGATGCACCATTTCCTCAACATGACTGACCAGAGAATCTGTTTTAATATCACCTTGTTCATCCCTAGGTACTGAAACAGCAGCACCGCAAAGTAATCGAAAATTGGAGTCCCGGGAAGGTTTTACATGGTCGCTGGATTCGTCCATTATTCTCTCAATATCACTCAAGGTATATAAACCACGCATTCTGTCCTCTTTATCAACCACCAGAAGTTTGTGAATCCCCATGTGTTTGCTGAAAAACTGGTCAGCCGTGGCAATCGGATCATCCCCAACTTCAGATTCACGAATGGTAAAAACTTTGTCCCGTGCAAGCATGCCATCCGTTACCTTGCGGTCGCGATACCTCTCTTTAACAACCCGACCAGGCAAAAGCCCCAACAATTTTCCGTGCTCATCGACAATGGGAAAGGTGCGAAATTGAAAGTTCTTTTGCTCAATTGTTTGCAGCACATCGCCGATCGATTTATCTGCAGAGAAACAAATCGGATCCTGAATCAATCCATGCACATGATGTTTTACACGGGTGACTTCTTTGACCTGCTGACGCTGGCTCATGTTGTAATGAATAAGTCCTAGTCCACCGTTTAGAGCCATCCCAATGGCCATATCAGACTCAGTGACTGTATCCATGTCAGAGGACACTATGGGCAGACCCAGTTGGATCGAATCACAAAGCCTGGTATCAAGTTTTACCTGACTGGGTAATATCTCCGAGTAACGGGTGACCAAGGAAACATCATCAAAGGTCAGCCCGTTGGGTAAGGAACGGGAGAAAAACTCATTCGCTTCGAGGAATAACTCGTTATCCATGATTGGTGCTTTTGTTGTCCATCGACTATGCTTTATATGATCTAATCCACCTTTATTCTCAAGGATATTAAATGAAAACCAAAAGAAGATACCTGCTTTTTCAGCAATCATTTCTATCTCCGCTACGGACGGCGACGGGAGTTTGGCAAAAAAGAACCAGCCTGGTTCTTCGTCAAGATGAAGGGGCAAGGGTTACTTTTGGTGAAGTTGCACCATTGCCAGGACATTCGGATTTGAATTTAAATACAGCCGTGCAAGAGGCAAAAGTATGGTCAGAAAGTACAGATGAAAACCAAAAATTTCCACATATTAGCCCAGCGATCAGTTGTTTGAATTCAAAAATCTGGAATGAGCAATCGGAATCTTTGCAGTTGCCCTTGATTGCTCGACTTTGGGGGATGAGTGAAGCAATCAGTCATGGGGTAGTTAAACGCAAGATAGGACTGCTTCGACCCAATGAAGAAATACCTGTCGTTATCAAGTGGCTCAAATCGTTGCCCAGTGCCGTCCAAGTCCGCTTGGATCCCAACGAAAGTTTTTCTCGAGATGATCTTCTTCGATGGTCAGATGCACTCGATGGATTTTCATCCATTCAGTTCATTGAGCAGCCCACGGGGCCTCAAGATGATGACTGGTTGCTGGAATATTCCCAGAAGTCGCCTGTTCCTATTGCCCTAGATGAAGCGATTGGGCGAATGCATAGCAGTTTTGATCTACACCAGCTTCCTCCCCATTTGTTTTTGGTAATCAAGCCAACTCTTTTTTCGGACTGGAATACCCTTATTCGACTTGCAAAAGATCCCGTGCGGAAGGTTATTTTTTCCACCTCTTTTGAAAGTCCCTTCGGGTATGAAGCATTGATCAGGCTTTCCGCATTATCTCCGCATTCTTCTGGCTTGGAAAGGGCCTGTTTTCTGGGAAATGAACATGAATTTTCTGCACACCATCAGCCCATTCTTTTCAGTCCCGCAGTTCCTTCGGCAAACTTGGCAAATTTATGGCAAGCCCTGACAAAATGATAAACCCGTACAGCAAGGTTTTGACCACTTGGGAATCTTCGGAAAGCCCCAAAGGCGACTTCCTGCTGGATTATGCTTTGCAATCGCTTGAACTATTAAAAAAGAATAAATCGATCCAATTGACCGAGGATCAACCTCTGCCTGTTATCACCAAAGATAAGAACATCACCCTAAGTTTCCTTTCGGGAGGGACAACGAGATGGCCAGAGAAAATTAAACATACGCCTGCCACCATACGATCGGCGGTAAATGGATTAATTGAACGAATAGGAGGGGGGCCAATCAACAGTCTTTGCTGTCTTCCGCTTTGGCATGTTGGGGGATGGATGCAGTTGGAAAGAGCATGGGCCAGTGGAGGAAAAATTCTCTTTTGCGATTATCGTGATCTAATTACGACTAATTTTGAGGATAAAATTATTGATCAGTGGATATCTTTGGTGCCCGCCCAATTACAAGAACTCCTAAAGTCCAAGCATGGGGTTGGAAATTTGAAAAGAGCCAAAGGAATTTTTGTCGGCGGGGCGGGAATGAATGCGCGGCAAATCGAGGTCTGCCGCTCTCTGCAATTGAATATCTGTCCCTGTTATGGTTCATCCGAGACTGCGGGTATGGTCTCCTTGCTGGAATCGGGTTCTTTTTTGAGTGGCGGCGAAGGGGTTGGGGCACCGCTACCTCACGCCCAAATTCGAATCAATGACGAACAGGGTTGTTTAGAAATTAAGTGTACCAGTCTTTGCATCAGCCGTGGTCGAAAGAAATTTGCCAGGAATAGCTGGTGGCTTTCTCCGGATCTCGGGAATTTCGATCAATCGGGAAACCTAGTAATTGCGGGAAGAGCCGACCGTACGATTAATACGGGTGGAGAAAAAGTTCATCCATTCGTTCTTGAAAAAATTTTATATGCTACGGGCATAGTGGAACAATGTATGGTTTATGGCGAACCCGATGAAAAATGGGGACAGCAAGTAGTGGCTTGTGTATGCCCAGGCAGTATTGATTTAGAGCATTTACGGAATTTGGTCGAACACCAGCTCGTTGGGCCGATGAAGCCAAAAGTATGGAAAGTCATGGACAGACTACCGCTTTCAGAAATGGGGAAGCTGCCTATTAAGTAGGGGCGTGTAAGTACGACCAATCAGATTTTATCAATAATTTGGTCAGCCAATCCATAGTCGATCGCTTCCTGAGCATTCAAATAGAAATCACGATCCGTGTCTTGTTGAATTTTTTCCATTGGTTGACCAGAAGTGCGGGCCAGAATCGTATTGAGCTCTTCCCTCAATCTTTCCATTTCTTGGGCCTGTATATTGATGTCCACAGCAGCTGCGACCATCCTGCCCGTGATCAGGGGTTGGTGAATCAGGACCCGGGAGTGGGGGTAGAGGAAGCGAAGACCTTTCGATGCTCCGCAAAGCAAGATCGATCCCATGCTTGCAGCCATGCCTGTGACCACAACTTTGATCGGCGAACTGATCAACTGCATCGTATCAAAAATTGCCATTCCTGCAGTGATGGATCCGCCAGGGGAATTAATATAAAAAGTGATTTCTTTCCCTGGATCCGTAGCTTCCAAGTGAAGGAGCTTTTCGGTGATATCCCGGGCGGACTTATCACTGACTTCTCCCCAAAGAAAGACTTTACGGTCTTCAATGAATTTCGATTGGATAGCCTCAGAGACCGATCCAGGTTTTTTTTCCTTATCTTTTTCTTCGCTCATGCAAGAGAATTGGTATACCGAATTACTCGTTTTTGTCGAGCATCTCGATTCTGCGAATGTGCCTGCCGCCTTCAAATCTGGCATTCATCCACGCATCAATTATTTTAATAGTAAGCTCTTCACTAATTTGTCTCTGACCGATGGACAATACATTAGCGTTGTTGTGTTCTTTGGCTAGGCGGGCGGTTTCCTCACTCCAACACAGGGCACAGCGCACACCTTTGACCTTGTTTGCGGCCATCGCTTCTCCATTTCCACTTCCACCAAAAACAACGCCCAGATCACACAATCCCTCGGCTACACTCTCGGCCGCAGGCCGAACAAATTCGGGATAGTCGACCGAGTCATGCGAAAATGTTCCAAAATCCTGAACCTCATGTCCAAGAGATTGAAGATGGGTTTTTACCGCCTCTTTGTATTCGTATCCGGCGTGATCGGTACCTAGTGCAATTTTCATAGTTATTCGACTTGGTTGGCAGAGTGAGGATGAAATGTAAGGGGGTATTAGAGGAGTCCGAGCTCCATTTTTCCTTCTTCAGAAATCATATCTTGGGTCCATGGAGGGTCCCAGACGATTTCCACTTCCGCATGGTCAATTCCGGGAAGTTCCAATACTTTCCCTTTGCAGTCATCTGCGATAACCGGGCCCATGCCACAACCGGGTGCAGTTAAGGTAAGATCGACATAAGCAACGCGCCCGTGCTCTTCAGTCTGTTCAATCTCCACCCGGTAGATGAGCCCTAAATCGACCACATTGACCGGAATTTCCGGATCAAACACAGTTTTCAGGTTTTCCTTAATTTCCTCCACTCCTGCAGGCTGAGCATTTCCATTCTCAGGCAATTTTGATGCCTGCTCCAAATTTTCTCCTAATGCATCCGCATCCCGAGCTGCAATCCGGTACATTCCCTGCAAGGTCATAACCGTAAAATTTCCGCCCAACCGATGAGTGATAGTTACTTTTTCTCCCCGACCGAGAGTGAATTCCTCCCCGTGAGGAATCAAGGTGGCGACCACATCCCTGCACAGCTCTACTTCTTGTTGGCTCATCTGTTTATGTTCTTAGATCCAGAGAAGGAGTCGGATAGGCAGTTAAGTGCCCATTCTCTGGTTTGCTGGTGAGCAATAGTGTCTAAAGTTTCGCTCAAAAAACCCAAGGCGATTAACTTTTCTGCCTCCATTGTAGGAATGCCCCGACTTCGTAGATAAAATAATTCCTGCGGATCAATTCTGCTGGTGGTTGCCCCATGACTACACTTTACCTCATTGGCAAGAATTTCCAGGCCGGGCAGGGAATCTGCCTCCGCTTCAGAACTGAGCAATAAGTTGCGGTTCGTCTGGTATGCATCAGTATGCTGTGCTTCTTCTGCTACCTTGATCAATCCCGAAAAAATTGATTTTGCCTCCTTTCGCAAAACATTCTTGCAGAGTAAATTACTTGTACAATGAGGAGCCTCGTGCACTTGAATGGTTCTTTGGTCAAAGAGTTGTTCATCATTGCCCAAATAGACTGAACCATATTCAAAGTGTGACCCGGATTCTTTTAAAACCCCCTTCGACTCAACCCTCGATTGGGCACATCCAAGATGGAGGTTGGAAGAATTTAAATACCCGTTTTGACCGATGATAAAATGCTCCATTTGAATTAAGGTGGCACTTTGGGAACATTGCTGCATTACAATACGATTCAGCCTTGCTCCTTCCCCTAACTTCACTTTTAGCAGATTGGCAATCGAGCCACCGGGCTTAGTACAATTGGCGGAAAATTTTTCAATTATGGTAATTTCGGAATTGGCATCCAATTCTATCAGACTGTGGTGAAAAGCAATCTTTCCGGCTTCTGGTTCATGATGTTCAATAACCAAGGGT
Organism: Opitutia bacterium; assembly: GCA_038110535.1. GTDB lineage: Bacteria > Verrucomicrobiota > Verrucomicrobiia > Opitutales > Seribacteraceae > Chordibacter. Next base: position 109,099 of record JAYNJW010000001.1, read on the forward strand.
ATGTCAGAACGAACAGATTTTTGTGCACGCACTAAGTAACCTGTCTCGGCAAACGCACCAGCTAAAAGAGAATAATCATCCGCACCCAAATCGGGACCTTGAATCTTGGGCAAAAGAGAGAGCGAGTGAGGTTGATCGAGAATTAAGCGGTCTAGAAGATCAATAGTTATATCATCACATTGCGAGTCTTCATTGATTGTTAGTGATTTTTTGGCATCTGCCAGTCCTAAGATATTATCCAATCCGAACCGGGCTCTCGGAGAAAAGCGCCATCTTTCATCCTTGAACCGACGCTCGGGCAGGGCAGAGTAATTGTCCCAACATTCTTTTCTGTAGTCCGCAAGCCAACCTGGTTCCCATGATCTGCTCTCCGCGAATGATCGAAAAGCTTCAGGTTGCTTCAAGGAAAAAGAATGCATGGACGAAGGGCTGGGTGAAAGCATTTCTTGGCTCATAACTTTTATCCAACGGAACCTTCCATTTCCAAATCGATCAATCGTTTCAATTCCACGCTGTACTCCATGGGGAACTCTCGAATCAAATCGTTGATAAATCCATTTACGCACAAACTCATCGCTTCTGCTTCGCCCAAACCACGTTGTTGCATATAAAAAATCTGTTCTGCACTGACCTTGGATACACTAGCTTCATGTTGCACTGAATTTGCATCTCCTTGAACGGTAATGGCTGGGTAAGTGTCCGTTTGGCTGTTATTGTTGATCAGTAAGGCATCACACTCGGTGTTGTTTTTACAGCCTTTCAAATGTCCGGGCATCTGGACAAGTCCACGATATGATGCCCGTCCTTCACCAATCGAAATAGATTTGGAAACGACATTGCTGCTGGTTTCATCAGCTGCATGTACCATTTTCGCACCGGTATCCTGATGCTGACCGTCATTCGCCAATGCGATCGAGACGACTTCTCCCCGCGCTTTTCTTCCGCGGAGAATCACTCCAGGGTATTTCATGGTCAGGCGGGAGCCGATGTTGCAGTCGATCCAGCGTACCTCGGCTTCTTCTTCAGCGAGTGCTCTTTTGGTTACCAAGTTGAATACATTGTTTGACCAGTTTTGCACGGTTACATACTGAATTTTGGCACCTTTTAGAGCAACTAGTTCAACCACCGCACTGTGCAGAGTGGAAGTTTCAAATTTTGGTGCGGTGCATCCCTCCATGTACATGACTTCTGATCCTTCATCCGCAATAATAAGGGTACGTTCAAATTGACCAAAGTTTTCTGCATTGATTCGGAAATAAGCTTGCAGAGGTTGGGCAAGCTTTACTCCCGGGGGAATGTAGATAAAACTGCCACCGGAAAATACCGCACTATTTAAAGCGGAAAATTTATTGTCTGCAGTTGGAATCACTTTTCCAAACCACTTTCGGAAAATGTCGTGGTGCTCTTTCAATCCTTCGGTTGAGCCAACAAAAATAACCCCCTCTTTTTCGAGGTCTTCTTTCATCCTGGAATAGGCAGCTTCACTATCAAACTGTGCCTCCACGCCCGCTAAAAATTTCCTTTCTTGTTCTGGAATACCAAGCCTTTCAAAGGTATTCTTTACATCGTCAGGAACTTCGTCCCAGGTGCGACTAGGAGTTTGACCTTTGGCCAGATAATAGCGGATAACATTAAAATCAATGTTTTTGAGATCATCGGTTGCCCAATGAGTGGGCATAGGTTTTTTGAGAAATGTGGCCAACGCTTTTAGCCTGAAATCAAGCAACCATGGGTCTTCCTTTTTGACTTCAGAAATGTAACGGACCACCTCCTCGGATAATCCGACGCCAGCATCAAAGGAATAATCTGTGTCGTAGTGGAAATTTCCTTTTTCTCGATCTACTTCTACTTGGGATGGATTAATCATGAAAAATGGGGTAGGGAATTTAAACGATTGCTTCTTCTTTGATCCAATCATATCCGCGCTCTTCAAGTTCTAGGGCGAGTTCCTTGCCTCCAGTGCGGACGATTTTTCCTTCTGACATGACATGTACATAATCGGGTACGATATATTCGAGCAACCGTTGGTAATGGGTGATTACTAAGATTCCACGGTTGGGATTCCTCATCCGGTTAACTCCGTCAGAAACCACCCGTAGGGCATCAATATCCAACCCACTGTCCGTCTCATCCAATATACAATACAAAGGGTCAAGCATGGACATCTGCAGAATTTCACAGCGTTTCTTCTCACCGCCAGAAAATCCATCGTTTAGGGAGCGGGATGTGAATTTTCTATCCATTCCAAGCTCGTCCATGTGTGCGTAGAGTTCTTTGTAAAAATCTACTGCTTTTACTTTATCTCCTTCATTTAGCCTGGCATTGCGTGCAGCTCGGATAAAATTGGCAATGCTGACTCCCGGAACTTCCATGGGATATTGGAAAGCAAGAAATAACCCAAGCATCGATACTTCATCTGGTTCCAATCCAAGGAGATTTTCTCCATCGAGAGTGGCTTTACCCCCGGTTACTTCGTAATCGGGATGCCCGGCTAGAACTTTGGCCAAGGTGCTCTTGCCACTACCATTGGGACCCATGATTGCATGGACTTCCCCCTTGGGAATTTCCAGAGACAGTCCATGAAGTATGCTTTTATCCCCAGTTGAGGCTTGTAGGTTTTCTATTTTTAAGGAGTTCACAGTGTAATAAGAGGTTTAATTTCAAACTAATGCCGAGCAGTGCTTCCTGTTCCGGAGAAACAGAGGTCTATGTTTTCTGCCTCAAAACCTTCAGGGACAAGTGCTTGCATCCTAGAGAGAGTATCCTGATCAATTTGCACATCATAAATTTTGCCTGTTTTGGTGCATTTGAAATGGGCATGGGGAGTGAGGTTAGGGCAATATCGGGTCGGAGATCGATCCAGGTTCACTTGACGGACAAGCCCGCAACCAACAAGGGTTTCCAAGCAATTGTATACCGTGGCAAAAGATGTGCCAGGTAAGTGCTTTCGTACCCGCTCATAAATATCATCAGCAGTAGGATGATCTCTTTTGCCTAAAATGACCCCATAAACACAAGCCCGCTGTTTAGTCGGACGCAATCCTTTCTCACGAAGGGATGTGGAGAATGATTTCTTAGATACTGGGGGCAATGAAAAAGTCATGCAAAGGGTATACCTAAACATATTTGAAATATTCTCAAGGCACAAATGGAATTATTCTAATTACGGAAAAGACCACTGGACCGTGAGAGAAAAATGAGCCAGACCAATCTCTAATTCAGATTAATAATCAGTATAAGTGAGCAAGCCCCAAAACAGACTGGTTTTCCCACCCCCATGGTCCCGTCGGTTGACCAGTTCATCCGAGCTCACCCGGAAGGTTCCTGTTTCCACAGGAGTGTAAGAAGAGGGTTCGTAGGCATAAACGCCGGCCAGGTTAACTTTTTTGCCACAACCTGACATAACCAAACACATGCCTATCATCAACACGCCAATACTGCTTCGGAAGTGTTTGTTTAGAAAATGGCCCATCAGGTTTATAAAAAAATTTATCATGATTGAGTCAACTGAACTTTGCGAGAATTATCCAAAGTTAAAGGATTGTAGAAGATTGATCCGAATAGTAAAGTGGTGTGTTTTTATGACCAAGGAAAATAGCTTAATCGAGGAAATAATTTCTCTCTGTAAACGTCGTGGCTTTGTATTTCAATCCTCTGAAATCTATGGGGGATTAAACGGATTTTTTGATTATGGTCCCTTGGGGGTGGAGTTGCGCAAAAATATTAAGGATGCTTGGTGGGAAGACATGGTTCGTAGGCGTGATGATATGGTAGGCCTGGATTCAAGCATAATTATGAATCCCCGAATTTGGCAAGCGTCTGGACATGTGGATGGATTTACTGACCCCATGGTGGATTGTAAGGAATCGAAGATACGCTACCGGGCCGATCAACTTTTCGCTGCGGAGGTCACAGTGGATGGTGAGTCGATCGGTTGGGTTTCTTTACTCGAATCTGAATCGATGGAGGAGGAAGCGGCCAAGCAAGCAGAATCCCTTAAAAGAAAAGCGGCGAAGCAAGGCAATCTTGATGCCGTGCAACTGCGACCGTACGATGAGCTGAGTGCAGAGCAGCAGCAGCTTGTCCCTTCTCCTGCCACCGGCAAGCCTGGTTCTCTAACTCCTCCGAGGGAGTTCAATATGATGTTCGAGACTCATGTCGGGGCCTTGCGGGATGGATCATCCAAGTGCTATTTACGCCCGGAAACCGCCCAAGGTATATTTGCCAATTTTAAAAACATTGTCGATACTGGTCGGGTAAAAGTTCCTTTCGGTATTGCACAGATTGGTAAAGCTTTTCGCAATGAGATCACTCCACGGAATTTTATCTTTCGTTCCCGGGAGTTTGAGCAGATGGAAATCGAATATTTTATTCCGCCCGGGGATGAGCATTGGCCTAAATATCACCGTGAATGGATCGATGCACGAAAGAATTGGTTTGAGTCGATTGGCCTTACTTCAGATATGCTCGGAGAGGAAGTCCATCCTCAGCATAAATTAGCTCACTATGCTCAGGCATGTACAGATATCACCTTCAAATTTCCTTTTGGTGAGCATGA
>JAYNJW010000002.1:0-87544 GCA_038110535.1 Opitutia bacterium
CCCCATTTCTTCTTGAGCTTTCTAAGATCAGGCAGGCGGGCCATGGTGCCGTCCTTTTTAAGAATTTCGCATATTACCCCGCTGGGATGTAAGCCGGCAAGAGAAGCGAGATCGACCGCAGCTTCAGTATGGCCAGCCCGTTCAAGCACTCCACCGCTACGGGCACGCAGGGGGAAAACATGACCGGGCTGCACCAGTTCCTCCGGATTCCCCGCAGGATTGGCCAGAATCTGGATGGTGGATGATCGGTCAAAGGCACTGATACCAGTGGTGATCCCCTCCGCCGCATCCACCGATACAGTAAAGTCGGTCCGCTGGGCTTCACGGTTGTGAGGAACCATGCTGGAAATGCCCAGTTTCTTCAACTGATTGCTAAGCAAAGGTACACAAATAAGACCCCGGGCATGGGCAATCATATGGTTAATGGCTTCGGGAGTGACCTTGGACGCAGCCATGACCACATCGCCTTCATTTTCCCTGTCTTCATCATCGGTAACAATCACCATGCGTCCTTTGGCAATCTCAGAGATTGCATCTTCCACTGGGTCAAACCCGGAATTTTTTGGAGTAGGCATAATTGAAAAGAACTGAATGAAAAAAAGAACTTAACGAAATTCCAAAATTCCTCAAACCTAATTGATCAAAAAGCGGGAAGGCTTTAGGCGGTTTGTGGGTTTTCGAGCAGGGCAAGGAACTCGGTCTCGTCCAGCACCGGAACACCGAGCTTTTCGGCTTTCTCCAGTTTGGATCCGGCTCCGGGTCCAGCCACAAGATAGTCTGTGCGTTTGCTTACACTGGAGGAGGATTTACCGCCCAGAGCCTCGATGCGTGAACCTGCTTCGTCCCGGGTCATTTGAGTGAGAGTGCCAGTTAGCACAAAGGTTTTACCTGTCCAGGGTGTACCTGTGGATTCATCAATCTCCAGTTCAGGTGATACACCAAGGCTAGCGAGATCAGCCAACAGTTCCTGACTTTCAGGATCCTCAAAATATTGCCTGATGCTTTGAGCCATGATCTCACCTATTCCGTCGATGGAAACTAATTGTTCCAGGGAAGCTTCCGCCAACTTTGGAAGGGAACGGAAGGAGCGGGCCAGATCTTTGGCTGCCGCTGCTCCCACATGTTTGATCCCAAGGGCACAAAGTAAGCGCCAAAGTTCCTGGTCTTTACTTTTGGCGATCGATTGAATCAGGTTCTCTGCGGATTTTTCCGCAAACCCTTCCAGCAAAAGGACTTGTTCCTTGGTTAGGCGATAGAGTTCAGATGTGTGCGTGACCAGTTTCTGATCAACCAATTGTTCGACCACGGCTTCTCCCAGATGGTCAATATCCATACATCCACGGGAGGCGAAGTAACGCAACCTTCCTTTTACCTGTTCTGGGCAAGCTGGGTTGGGGCATTTCCATGCGGCTTCTCCTTCCACCTGAATGAGCTTAGCAGTACAGGCGGGGCAGGAGTCTGGAAATTGGAAAGATGTACTGTTGGCTGGGCGTTTGGACAGCACGACTTCCACGACCTGGGGAATAATTTCTCCAGCCTTTTCCACCACTACACGGTCGCCCACCCGGATGTCTTTACGGGCGATTTCACCGGCGTTGTGCAGGCTGGCCCGCGAGACCTGAGTTCCCGCCAGTTGAACAGGGGAGAGCCAGGCCACAGGGGTGACTGCACCGGTACGGCCAACCTGAAGACGGATATCCTCAAGGGTGGTTTCCTGTCTTTCGGTCTCGAACTTGTAAGCAATGGCCCAGCGGGGAGATTTGGCAGTGGAACCCGCCTCCGCATGCTGGGCAAAGGAATCGAGTTTGATTACCGCTCCATCGGTGGGATAGCCATATCCGTGCCGCAGTTCATCCAGTTCCATGATGGAATTCCATGCATCCTGAGCGTGTGAAACCCGACGAAAATATTCAACTAGAGGGACTTTCCAACCAACCAGGGCTTGGTGGAATTCGGAGAGGGTGGAAAAATGATTTTCAGGCTGACAAGCCCCCAATCCGTAGAGCACGATCTCAAGCTTTCTTTGTCTCGCTTCCTTGGGGTCGAGTAGTTTGATCGTACCGGCGGCGAGGTTGCGGGGATTGGCATAGAGGGAGAGACCTTCTTTTTCTCTTTGCTGATTGATCCGTTCGAATTCCTCATGTCTCATGAAGATTTCTCCCCTTATTTCCATGATTTCCGGAAAAGGTGAACCCGATAATTCTTTGGGTAATTGTTGAATATGTTGGAGGTTTTGTGTGACAATATCTCCTTCCACTCCGTTTCCCCGGGTGGTTGCAGTAACCAGTTTGCCCTGTTTATAGGTAAGGGAAATAGCCACCCCATCAATCTTGGGTTCGATCACATAGCAAAGTTCTTGGGTTCCGAAAATACGCTGCAAACGCTGGTCGAATTCAAAAAATTCCTCTTTGTCATAGGTGTTGTCCAGACTGAGCATGGGCTGGAGGTGACGATGGGAAGCAAATCCGTCCAGCCGGTCATCTCCCACCTGTGGATGCCCGATCGTTGAATCCTTGGTTTGCTCCATTGAAAAGAGCCCCAGTGGGTCGAGCTCACTTTGCAGGGACTCAAGTTCCCGTTTTTTTTGATCGTATTGCTGGTCGGAAATTTCTGGCTGGGCCTGGCGGTAATAAAGTTCGTCGTGATGTTTTATCTCGGCCCGTAATTCTTCAAGCCTCAGAGATTTTTCTTTTTCCGAGCTTGGTGGAGTCATCCTTTGGCCAGTCCCGAGCATGCCCGCTCCATCCGGTCGAGTGCCTCTTCCAGCAAACTTCGGGAACATCCAAGGTTGAGACGAAGATAGCCGGGGGCACCAAAATCCGCCCCATCCGATAGCCCGACCCCATGTTCCTCAAAAAAAGCATGGGGATGTTTGACCGGGAGTTCACGGGCATCAATCCAAAGTAAATAAGTAGCGACAGGAGAATAGGGAATAAGGCCGGATATCTTCCGCAGTCGGGACATGGTTAGTTCCCGGTTAGCACGCAAATATTCAAGGAGTGCCTGGCGCCAATCCTCGGCATCACGGAAGGCAACTTCAGCAAGACGAAAGCCCATTACCGCGGGATCGGGCACAATTCCGGCCATTGCCTTTTTAAAACGGATACGCAAATCCGGGTTGGAAATAACCGCGAAAGAACACCCAAAACCTGGAAGGTTGTAAGTTTTACTCGGTGCCATAAGAGTGATGGTACGCCCGGCCGTTTCCTCATTGAGACGAGCAATCGGCAAATGTTTGTGGCCGGGATCGAGCAAAAGATCACAATGAATCTCATCGGAACAGATGAGCAATTCGCGCGAACTTGCCCATTCGGAGAAGAGCATGAGTTCTTCCCTGTTAAAGGCAGTGCCGACCGGATTGTGCGGATGGCAAAGCATGAACAGATCGCCCGGTTGGGTGGGTGTGTTTCCCAATAGGTCAAAATCCATGGAGAAACGATCATGCTCCAGTTTTAAAGGAAGCTGGGTGCAGGGAAGATCGAAATTCCCCGGTGCCGAGAGAAAGGGCGGATAGACAGGTATATTTGTCAATGCCTGCCCAGCACGGCCCTGTTGCATCCGGCAACAAACATTGAGAGCACAAACCATACCGGGCAGCCAGATCAGCCAATTGGGGTCGACCTCCCAGTCATAGAGGGTTTGGCAATGATGAAGCACGGAGTCGATCAGTTCAGGGTGTGCCTTGGCATAGCCATAGTTGCCAAAATCTGCTTCCTCTCGGGCAGCCTCAATCACTGAAGGGGCGGCACGGAAGTCCATATCTGCCACCCAGAGGGGAATAATATCTTTGCCGGCATATTTTCCCCATTTTAAGCCGGGTTTATTCCGGCGGTCCGGACAGTTGTCAAACCAGGATTGAATGCTCAATCAAATGCCCTCCCACCAAGGTTTTACTATGCTCTACTGCCAGGAGTAGAGGTACTTCAAAGTGAAGTAATTTAACTCGGCCTCGAAGGCTCGTTGGTATTCCAGGCTTACTCCGTTAAAGGCATCAAACCACCAGGTGACTGCTGCATCTGCGGTAAATTCGTTTTCCCCAAATTCCGACCATAAACCAAAAAAGCGTCCACCCAGATGAAGGGATAACGAGTTGGAGAACTGAATTTCTGATCCCAAGAGCAAACTCCAGGTGAATCCATCATCCCCAAGGCGGATTGGTCGTTCATCATCCAGGTATCCCACACCAGCCCCGAGATAGGGTATCAGCCGGGCTGATCGTCCACCAACTCCATTAAAATGAGCGAGATAATCTGCACCGACATTCCAGGAGGATGCATCCTGTCCGCCGCTCTCCATGATTCCATAATCCAGGTATACTCCTATGTCTGAATTCGATCCATTGGGTGCCTGAGCGGTCAGACGGAGGAAATTTCCCTCCCGGTCATCGGACCCACTGTCTGCCATTCCGTATCCAAAACCAAGAAAGTATTCCCCTATTCGGGACTTGGCAGATGCCGGGACGATCAGAAGAATCGAGAGCAGAGCAAGGGGCGGTACAATTTTCATGCAATCTATGAAATCAGGCAGTTTGATTCCGTCAATCGACAACTCGAAAGAAAAAGATAATTTCACAGTCCGCTCTCTTTGGTCGGCTGGTGAGAAAATAAGCGGACAAAGAGCAAAGTGGAGAGGGTGACCAAAGCTACGGAAAACCAGGCAACCCCATGGTAGCCAAGAATTCCTAGCAACCAGTAACCGAGAAAGGGAGCAAGTGCACCCCTTAGTCCCGTGAGGGCCACATGCACACCCATGTATCTTGCCTCCATTCCATCAGGCGCGAGCTTGGTTACCCATAAACTCCAGGCAATTTTCGACCCACCCACTCCGACACCCGCAAGGGCTGCACCCAGGCATACTCCGGTTAACCCATCGGCATGAAAGTAGACCAAGGTGGCAGCAATGAGGATAAGGTTTAAGGAAATCCGGAAAAATAAAAACCGTACCCGGTCGAACAATTCCCCCCAGAAGCGTGAACTAAGAATGCGGGCGATCGAAAAAATAATCACCGTAACCAGGGCAATTTGTTCGTTGGTTAGATTGAGTCCACTATTTCCACTTAGGTATTCGATCCGCAAGGGAAGAGTCATGATGATACCCAGACCCATGATCATCCAGGCCAATAGCATGCTGGCAAAGAGACGGTCCTCTTTGAGGAGCACCAAACTGTCGATTAATCCATGGGTCCGCTTTCCTTTCCCGAGGGGTTGCGAAGGAATCAAAGACAGGGCAAGAGCAGAAGCCAGTGCCACTACTCCCATTAGCTTAAAAATTAGCCCAGGATCGGCGGACTCGGCATCGAGATAACTGCCTCCTCCATAAGAAAGAACCATTCCAATCAAGGCAGAGAGGATAAAATTCCAGGACAGTCTTTTACCCCTCTCAGTTGAACCATAGTTTCTGGAATACACCTGGATCATGAAGCCTGGAAGCTGGGAAAAACAGACCTGCGCAATGAAAAGAGCCGTGGCTAGGATCCATAGATGACTGATGAATCCTGCTCCAAGCAAAAGGATGGAGGATATCAGCATCAAAAAAGCACAGAACCGGCTTGCTGAGAACTTAGTCCATGCTGCCAGTCTTTGCATAGAAGGGACGAGGAGGAGACCGGCGGATACACCAGAGGCAAGCACAGCCTTGATCACATCCGGTGCCTGCAAAAAGCGGATGGCAATAAGAATGGCAAATGTACCAAAACCTACCTCGAGAATCCCTACCAGGGAACTGTTGATCAGATCGAGACGGAAAGTTTGCGAAGATACATTCTTTTTTTTGTTGGGTGTGGTCACTCTTTTGAAATCAAAACGCCAGAACATGCCCGAAAAAGATTCCAAGATCGAATGAATAAACCTTGTTAGAATGAAAAAGGTAGGGTTTGTTTATTCCTGCCTTTCAGAACCTATTCACCCATGAACTTCTCTTTTTCAAAATCCTTTAAATTCTTCCTTTTAGTCCTAATTTCCGGTGGATTTTCCATCCTGGTAAATGCAAATCCCGCTTACGAGTGGACCACTGATCACATGCAGGTGGGGGTGCGCTGGCAGCCATCTGCTTCCCGTCCATTGAATAATGCCTATGAGCTGACCCGTCCAATTCTGGCCGAGCATAGCAGTTATGTAATGCTCTGGGTGGCCTGGCCCCAGATTGAGCCAAATGCCATTAATTGTGACTACCAGAAACATCCATCAAGCGGATTGAAAATGTTTGATCAGGTGGTCAGTGCAGCCAATAGTGACGGCTTGTTTGTGGAATTTGTCTTTTATGGTTTCCCTGGATGGGCGGCTGAGGTAGCACCTAATGGGGATAAACGTCCTAAACCAGACTATTTCAGTGGCTTTATGACCCGGTTGGCCAAGCACTTCAAAGGGCGGGTGCATTCCTGGCAGCTTGGACACGAGACCAATTTGAAAAGCATACTGCCAGGGGCAGATGTGGATTTTTTGCACAATGAGATTTTTATCAAAGGAGCGAAAGCGGTCCGTGGTGTATACAACAAAGAACCTACCATTCCCGTGCTCATCTCGACATCTGGAACCTCACCCTGTGAAGGGTGTCCGGTAATTGGCGGACTGGATGGCCGTGGTGGTCGGGCGGTTAATGATTACCTTGAGCAAAAGGTGAAAAACCACACCCTGATGGAATTGGTGGACTGCTTGAATATAAATGTTTCCGACCATCACGATGGATATGGAATGATGGATGGCAGTTTTGTTACATCTACCTGGGGAAATTTCGATCTTCTTCGGCAGAAACTTGACAGGGAGGGGTACTGGTGGAAACCGATTGTTTCGGCAGAGGCCTGGGTGAACTGGGATGATGGAAACTTGGGCACCATGATCCTGAGTGCCGATGTTAATGGGGACGGGGTGAGGAATGAAATCGATAGCTTTTACAAGACGCTTACCCTGATGGGGCAATGTATGGAACGGGGAATGAATGTGATGAATTTTTTATGGACTGACAATGAAAGCCCCTGGTCGATGGGACTGACCAAAAGGAGGGATTATAATGGCCGGGTCGGGGAACTCCGACCGGATTGGGTCATTCCTGCAAGCGATGGCGGACCAGCTGTAATTACCCGTAAGGTTTCTCTTCGTGGAGGAGACAACAATTTTAAGGTGGCAGAAGGGCAGGGGGAAATCTTTTCGATTGAGGATTATCAGGTCCCTCCAGACCCTAACCACTTAATGTACTATGTCTGGGAATGGTTTGCCCAGGCAAGTGGAGGACGTGACGAAGTGATTCGACACGCCTTAGCCGGAGAGGTAGGCAATGACCTGATCGTGTCAGGGCAGGGATACACAGGGAACGAGCGCTACCGGGTATCGACTTGGAATCGCACCCAAAAGAAGTTTACCAACCTTATATACTCCAGCGGAGGGTCGGGCACAACTCCGGCACAGGTCAGCATCCCGGCGACCGTGCAGACCGGCAAGCGATTTAATCATGCCAAGTCCCGCAAATCTTTTGAGGGGGAAGGTTTCAGAAATGGATCCTATTATAAGGTGGACATCACCACCAAGAATATCAATCCAAACACGGGAGAAGATGAGAAGGTTGAGCTGATGGAACTGGGACCTTATCAGGTAAGGGATGGGCTTTTAACGGTTCAGATTCCCCGACTTAACAAGTTTACCCGGGTGGATTTTATTCCCTCAAAGATGGGAAGGGTAAGAAGGAAATAGGTATGAAAAATCTTATTGGCCTTCTTTTATTTATGCATCTTGGTCTGTGTTTGCTTGGGCAGTCTGAACGCCCGGCCAAGCCTAATGTCCTGCTGATGTTGGTGGATGATCTGGGCTGGCAGGATGTGATCTGTTACGATGTGGATGATCCGGCTCCCTACGAGACCCCCAATCTTGATAAACTGGCCCAAAGAGGGGTTCTTTTTACAAATGGATATTCCCCATCGCCGGTATGTAGCCCGAGTAGGTGTGCGATCATGAGCGGGAAACATCCTGCCCGGACTATGAGTACAACCGTGGCATCGGGTAAGCCGCCCATGCCTCATCATCCACAAAATTCTTTCATCTCGCCTTGGTGTCGGGGAGGGATGGATACAAAAAATATAACGATTGCAGAGGCTCTCAAATCAAATGGATATAAAACCGGGCATGTCGGGAAATGGCATATCGCGATTAATCACTATGCTTTTCCCCAGCCAGTGGATGAGGGCTTTGACTTTTCCAGTCACTATCATGGGAATTCTCAGGCAAGAGGGGTGCAAAATGGTATGCCCAACCGCTTGCAAGGGTTTGCCACGAAGAAGGAGAATGATCCTTATCGTCTCGATGAAAACGGATATCCACGGGATCATGTGACAGAAGAGGCCCTGCGTTTCCTCTCTGAAAACAAAAAGAATCCAATGTTTCTATATTATGCCAGCTGGTTGGTTCACACGCCCATTCAGACCAGAAGTAAGCTGCTGCTGGAAAAATACTGTGAAAAACTGGGAGTGGACTATCCTGATGATCCCAAAGGCTGGACACTCGAGGGGCAACGAAACCCGTACTATTGCGCAATGGTGGAAACGCTCGATTATTATGTGGGCAAAGTAATCGGATATTTGCAGGAAACCGAAGACCCCAGATGGCCTGGTCATAAATTGATCGAAAATACCTATGTTATTTTTAGCTCAGATAACGGAGGTATGGAGGGGTATTCCAATATCGTGTTTACCGACAATTATCCATTGGATGAGGGTAAGATTCATGTGCGCGAGGGAGGCATCCGGGTACCATTTCTTGTTTCCGGCCCGGAAATTGATGGTGGGGTAAGAAGTGAGGTGGTAGTAAACGGGCTCGATTTTTATCCTACTATCCTCGGTTGGACCGGTACACCTAACTCCGCCAAGCAAATCCTCGACGGATGTGATTTAGGAGCTTTGCTTAAAGAGAATCCAACGGATGCGGGAAAAGTTTTGGAGGTGAGAACAAAAAGAACCAGAGAGTCGATGTTCTGGCATTTCCCCAATGGCTACTGTCAGCAATCCGCCCACCTGAAAAATGGATATAAACTAATTTATAACCATCCTTATGAGAGGCAAAGAGTAGAGCTTTATCAATTATATGATGCTTCAGGCAGGCGGGTTGACTGGGAAGAAGCTAAGGATCTCAGCAAAGAGAGACCAGAAATCGCGGAATCGATGAAAAAGGAACTTCTTGCCTTTTTGAAGAGTATGAATGCAGGGATGACCAACTACAATCCAGGTTGTACGAAAGTAAAAATGCCGGGTGCGGGAAAATTTGTATCGGTGATTGATCAACAAAGAACCAACCGTAGGGTTCGTCTGAGATATCAGGAAAACGGGGCTAAATTGGTTAGTGCCCGTTTGATTTACTCCTTAAATGGGGATAGCCAGGACAGTGAGTGGTTCCCTCTCGATGCGAAAATTATTCCCGCACATGGCAAGAATTCCGCCAAAGTGGAGGCGACTCTTCCACCCAAGACGACCCATTATGTTTACAACTTGGTAGATGAAAATAATTTCATGGTTTGCTATCCAAAACTAAATAAGCAGGATTTCGGTGGTAGTGCCCTGAAAGTGATCAAGTAAGATCTTATCAACCTCCCGACATTAGGGCGAGAATCTGGTCAGGACCGGAACCTGGACTCAAAGGATTTTTCCGATGCTTCGCTACCAATCAGGATAATTTCCCCATTCTCACAGAACTTGTCGTCTGGGGAAGGAGTGATGATCGTACCAGCATCTCCTTTGATGGCCACGATACTACAGCCGGTTTTTTCGCGGATTTTGGAATCCTTAACAGATACACCAGCGAGTGATTTCGGGGTCTTTACACTGAACACATCCAGTCCCTCTGTGATCATGAGAATTTCCGCACGGTTGAGCAGGTTGAATATGGTGTTTGCTCCCATCCAGTCCTGAGACATCACAAAGTCTGCACCTGCCCGGTGGAGGGGGTCCACATTGCGGTGGAGAAATGCCCGGCTGACGATCTGAATATCGGGCCGCAATTTCCGGCAGTAAATGGTGAGGTACATATTACTCTCATCATTGTGACTGGTGATTACCACCGCGGGTGCCTTGTTAATTCCCGCCCGATCCAGTACCGCTTTTTCAGAAGCATCCCCGAGAATGGAATTATCCACCATCCCAGCTTTCTTTTGATCCGTCTCAATAACCCGGTAAGGAACATTCATTTCGTGGAGGGTTTTGGCGGTTTCCCTTCCCACACGCCCAGCACCTATAATAATGACCGGAGCGGTATTGGAGCTGAAGTTACGAAAATCATGATCATATTTATGGAAACTTTCCTGAGTGCCCGCGAGCAAGAGCACGGTGTGATTGTTAAGCATGGTGCCTGGTTCGGGGGTTTCAAAATTTCCCCGCTCCCATATACCGACCACATTGACTCCGTATTCTTCCCGCAGAGTGGTTTCGTGGAGTTGTTTGCCAACCAGGGGAGTGCCGTGAACTGTGGCCTCCGCGATTAAGACCTCCCCAAAGGATCCGATTACATGAGTATTGTTGTCGGTACAGGATATCCTGCGGGCTAGGAAGCTACCCATTTGTTTGGCTATACGAATAACATGATTGGCTCCGGCCAGTTCGATAATATCCTCCGAGCTTGCATTGTTACAGGTTCCGACAATCGGCAAGTTGGGGGCCGCGTCGCGTGCCCGAAAGGCGACATTCACATTGCGGATATCATCATCCGTGGCCACGACCATGGCTGCATTTTTAATGCCGGCCGATTCAAAAGTTTCCGGATCCTCAACCGATCCATACATCACCGGTATACCTATATCATGATATTTTTGAGCCTCCTTTAATTTATCGACCACCAGGACGAACGGATATCCAAATTGGGTGAGTTTCTCCATGAGTGCATGGCTGATGGAGTCATAATGAGTCAGAATAACATGCTTTTGTTCGCCCGGTTCATACTTCTTGGGGACTCTGGCCCCCGATTGATACTCCACGAATGGCTTATAGAGAAACTCCATGAAAGCAAACGGCAGTACAATGAAGAGGTAAAAGACCCCAGTAAACATCACTGCCATTGAAAAGAGGCGACCAGTGTTTCCGGAAAAGGTAATATCCCCATACCCCAGAGTGGACATGGTGGTAAGGACCCAGTAAAACGATTCCACCCAACCAATGTATGCCCCATTACGCTCCTCTCCCATGAAGTTGCGGTACAAATTCATGTAGATGATGACAAAGAGGGTAAGGACCACAAAAAAGCGGAAGAGACGAGTGGCGTTTTTGCGCCGGTTGCGTTCCCTGAAGGTCGAGGGCATGAAATGGATGGAATCTTTCATGACTGTACTTCCATTCCATAGATGGATTGTGAGCAGGGTGCGAGAATGTTTTGCGCCCAATGGCTGAACCATCCGAATAAGTTGGTTTCGGGTTGAAGAACAGCCCGGAATCGAAGAATGCTTGTGCGGTGAAAATTTTCTTGTGCCTTCTCCTGCCCGTATTGGGCATATTTCCGCTCTGGGCAGAGGAACGATTGGTCCAATTTTCCGAACCCAAGCCCTTGTCCGCCCAAGCTGTTACTTCGGACTGGCCCCGGTTTAACGGTCCAGGAGATGATGCCAGGTCCATAGAGTCTCCCTTGGTCGATGACTGGCCCGCTGGCGGTCCCCGCTTGCTGTGGTCGCTCGAAAAGGGGGATGGGTATGCTTCTCCAGCGGTCTCCGGCGAGATGATGGTTCTTTTCCATCGCAGGAATGGCCAGGAAGTGGTGGAGGCCCGAAATGCCCGCTCCGGTAATAGGGTATGGAAATTTTCCTATCCAGTGGAATACCAAGACCGTTATGGATATTCGCCCGGTCCACGGGCAAGTCCGGTGATCAGTGATGGGTTGGTCTATGTGCATGGGGTGACTGCCTGGCTGACTTGCTTGGAACTCAAATCGGGAAAGTTGGTGTGGCAACGTGATTTGACCAAGGAATATGAGGTGCCCCGCTATTTCTTTGGCAAGGGATCCAATCCGATCATTTCCGGCGATGTGGTAATTCTTAACCTAGGCGGTGGTGAGGGGCAATGCATGGCTGGATTTGATCGTAAGAACGGTAAGACACTCTGGATACTCCAAGATGAGTGGGGGGCGAGCTATTCTTCGCCGACTTTGGCACGGATGCATGATCGGACCGTTTGTCTGGCCCTGACCGGAGGAGAGAGCAAGCCGGCCACTGGTGGATTATTGGTATTCGAACCGGGAAATGGGGAACGACTGGTCCGTTTTCCTTGGCGTTCGCGGAAGTATGAGTCGGCCACTGCTTGCCCGCCGATCCATTTGGGGAATGGATATGTGTTTTTATCAGAGTGTTATGACAAAGGGTCCGTGGTTTTGAAATTAGCCAAAGATTTTTCACACGAGGTAATCTGGGAAAATCCAAAGATTGGGATTCATTGGATGACCCCAGTGGAAAAGGACGGATATTTGTATGGGGTATCGGGAAGACATCAACAGGGAGCAGAAGTTTTTTGCCTGGAATGGAAATCCGGAAAAATAATGTGGAAAGAGCCCATTGGGTGGCAGGCTGAAATTGGGGGCCGGTCCATCAATTTACAACTTTTCCGGGCGAGCCTGCTGTTGGCAGAGGACCGGTTTTTATGCCTGTCTGAATTTGGTTCTTTGGTCCGGGCTCAATTTTCTCCGGAGGGCTGGAGGATTGAGCAGCGTGCCCAACTCTTTTTTGCTCCCGAGACATGGACATTGCCTGCCTTGAGCCACGGGTTGCTCTATGTTATGCAAAATGATACGGACCGCATAAGCGGATTGCCCAGTCGTTTGCTCTGCTATGATTTGAGGGGAAAATGAAGACTGGTTCAAGCAAACCAAATATGGTCGAGGTTTTGCCTCTGGGTGGTTTTGATCATCCGCTGACTTACGGGGTTACTGCCGCTTTGTACGATGGTATGATGGTCGGATCATTAGTTCGGATTCCGCTGGGGGTTCGCCGGGTCATCGGAGTGGTTTCCTCCCTCTGTCCAGAACATCGTCCTTCGGGAGAAAAACTTCGATTTGTTTCCTCCCTGGTACAGCCAGAACCTGTTCTAAGTGAGGAATTGGTAAGATTGGCAAAATGGGTATCCTCTTATTATGCATGCTCGCTGGAAGTTACCCTGGGGGCAATGATTCCTGCCTCTGTTCGAGACGGGATGCATGCCAAGACCCGAAGGATGATCGAAGCCATTCCGGTGACGGAGGAAGAGGTGGTCAGTCTATTGGGCCGTTCACCCAAGCAAAAACAAGCCTATGCTAGGCTTAAAGAAATTCCTGGCAAATCCGTGGATGCGGTTGCGTGGGAAAAAAAATGGAAAATTTCTCCGACAGTTATCGGCGGACTGGTTCGCAAGGGTTTGGTCAAACAATCGATTGCTGAGATCGAGCGAGAAGCCTATGCCGATCAATGGAGCGAGTATTCGGAAGAAAGGATTGAATCTCTAACGGAATTGACCGAGGAACAAAAACAGGCCAAGCAAGAAATTTTTGAAGATTTGAAAAGCGGCCAATTTCATGCCCGCATATTGCAGGGCGTTACCGGTTCGGGGAAGACTGAGGTGTACTGCCAGGCAATGGAAAAAGTGCTGGCACAAAAGGGTGGGGTCTTGTTTTTGGTTCCCGAAGTTGCCTTAGCTCCCCAGACGGTTGACCGTTTACGGGCCAGGTTTGGGAAAAAGGGAGAACAGGTGGTGGTTTGGCATAGTCATCTCTCGGCGGGTGAACGATTGGATGCGTGGAGGAAACTGGTTCAGGGAAAGGCTAGAATCGTGGTTGGTGCACGTTCAGCGGTTTTTGCGCCCGTTCAAAATTTACGTCTACTGGTAGTGGATGAAGAGCATGAACCAGCTTACAAGCAGGAAGAAGCACCGCGCTATCATGGGCGCGATGTGGCGGTCTATCGTGCGTACCTGAACCAGGCCGTCTGCCTGTTGGGTTCGGCCACGCCTTCGCTCGAAACCGCCCGTAATGTGGCATGCAAAAAGTATAAAAAGTCGACCCTTACTCAAAGAATTGATGGCCGGGAACTACCGCTCGTTCACCTAGTTGATATGCGCCGGGAAGTTCTGAAACAAAAAGCACCTCCTATTCTTTCCCAGCCACTAATCGAAGCACTCAGGCAACGCTATCAAGACCGTGAACAAAGCATCCTCTTCTTAAATCGAAGAGGGTTTAATACCACTATGTTTTGTACGGAGTGTGGACAGGTTGAGCAGTGCCGTGATTGCAGCATTGCTATGACCTATCATCGGACGGATCATTACCTACATTGCCATCTGTGCGGTTTCCGTAAGCCTGCTCCTCGATTCTGTGGGAATTGTCAGTCGGTGAATATCCGCAAGAAAGGTCATGGAACCCAGCGAATCGAGGATGTGGTAGAGGCGGTTCTTCCCAGACGGGCACGTGTGGTCCGGGTGGATGCGGATGTGATGACAAAAAAAAATCTTTTTCGGGAGATTTTAAAAGATTTTCGTAAGGGTAAGATTGATGTACTTGTTGGCACCCAGATGATTGCCAAGGGGTTGGACTTTCCGGGTGTCACCCTCGTTGGAGTGGTCGATGCGGATCTGCCTCTGAGAATGGAGGACTTTCGGGCATCGGAGCGTGCCTTCCAAATACTGGTACAAGTGGCAGGACGGGCAGGAAGGGGAGACCGGGCTGGGGAGGTATTTGTGCAAACCTATGCTCCCCATGAAAGCTGTATTCAATTTTCCAGACGGGCGGAGCTGGATGCCTTTTTGGAAGAGGAATTGGCACTTCGG
Source organism: Opitutia bacterium (assembly GCA_038110535.1). Taxonomy (GTDB): domain Bacteria; phylum Verrucomicrobiota; class Verrucomicrobiia; order Opitutales; family Seribacteraceae; genus Chordibacter. Next base: position 14,744 of record JAYNJW010000002.1, read on the forward strand.
AAAGAATTAAATTATCCGCCTTACCGCCATCTTGTCCGCCATGTTTTCCGGGGGAGGGGAGAGGAAAAAACCCGTTTTTATGCGGAGCAATGGAAGAAACGGCTAGACCATTCAAACCTTAGGGATATCCAAATCAAAGGACCGGCTGCTACCCCCTTGGCCAAGATCAAAGGCTATTACCGATATCATTTATTTTACCTGACATCCTCGGTTCATCATTGTTTGTCACAGATCCAAAAAATTCGCCATGAATTTCCCATGGATAATGAAATTCTAGACATTCTTGATGTCGATGCCCATCAAGTTAGTTAGCTTTATTCCGGAAGGAATGAGCGAAGTTGTATATGGGAACGTATTCCGTGGGGGTGTTTACGGATGAGCAAGGCACCAGAGCCCGGTGGGATGGTCAGATCCTTAATCGGGGCATTCCCTCTTCCTAGTTTATTCCATCCACCGGGGTGTACCGTGATGGTCGGAGGATGGGTGTAGAATAAGCCACCGTGAATAATGTTAATGGACGATATGGTGCCATCAGTGCCAACTAGGGCCTGTGCCTGGGCACCGAAGCCCCCGCCTCCGGTTATGGATAATGCAAGAGTGCTATTTGCATCGTATCCGGCACCTTTATTACCCGTTGACCACACTGCCTCACCGGTATCATAGAAATCCGCATAATTCTTGCATTCTTTCAGTTCAAAAGTGTTGGTCGTTACATTGGTGATTTCCCATTTTCCATTTACGGGTGATTCAATGATCAACCCATCTCCAAGGTCTACCACCATTCCACTGGCATCGATTTGATCTTTGTTTTCATTGGTCAACCTGCCCAGTGCATCAGATATTGTAACCCAAAAGCCATTTTTTAATAGATGATTCTCCGATGTGGTAACCACAACATTTCCAGATGGAGAATTTGAGATGGAGGTAATTTGTCCATTTACCATCGAGAAATCAGCTTGGGTGAGAGCACCACCAAAACCGGTACCTGCCCGGGCAGAAATTTTAGCATAATCAGTAATATGTAGGTTGGTCCCATCATGCCAATAGGTGGCCCATCCTGAGGAGTTGAGAATAAGGATATTATCCGCGATGTCTTGCTCTTCGTTTGCGAGCCAATGAGTTGCATTGATTTCACTGGATGAACTATCCGTGGTGATTCGATCATTTCCTATAAGGTCCGAAATTTTAAGCTCTGTTGGATAAGGATTAGATACCAGCCTTGTCCGGTTGAATTCAGGTAAGTACCAGGAGGTAGTAAATTGAGGTGCCGTGCCAAAAATAGTAAGGGTTAGATTGGAGTCTGATCTTCTCGCGATAATTACGGATTGATCGGGTGCAATGCATTGATCTGAAGTTTTTTGAGTTGGTGAATAGACTAGTTTCCACTCCGTACCGTCATGAAAGTGAGGGACATAGTCAGAAGAATCTCTGTTCTGATGATGGGGTTCCTTGAGCAAATAAACCCAGTCTGCCCGGCTGGCATTGGAATCAGCCTGGAGTTGGAGTTCCTCTGCAGAGTGGCCAAATAATGATCCGAGGGTCCATCCCTTGACAATTTCCACTACCATGCCCTGAGCAAAAACTTCATTTAGGGAAGGTACGCCATCCATGTTATCGTTGTCTGCGGAGTTGTTCAGTTCCACCACATGGTCAGAGTTGGCAATTATGGGAAAGTGGAAACCTGTATAATTGCAATCAGGGTCAGTTATTTTGAGATAGTGGGGGCCACCATCAATGGTAACTTTGGGGGCTTTGTTGTATCCTCTCCCTTTTGCGATAACGGAAATTGCCGAGAGGTTTTTGAGGTTGGTGTCATATAATGCCGCTGCGGTTGCCGACCGAAAAGTAGAAGCCCCCACTTTTTCATCTGTAGGAGGAGTAAGGAAAATATTGGGTGTGTCCAAATAACCGGAACCTGAGTAGGTCAGATTGATTGCAGAAACAGAACCGTTTTCATCCACTTCTGCAAACGCTCTCGCTTGAGAAGAATTGAGCACCCCCGCAGGAAGTGGACCAAGCAAGTTTGCCGGATTAGCAATATTGGGAGTCCGGTAAAAAGTGACATTATTTTCAGAAACTGATTTTACTGGTCCGCGGAAAATGGATGATTGCTTGACCCCGGGAGAGAAGATAGCAAAAGCAGGTGCCTCCACTGAACCGGCTTTGAGTTGGACCGAGAGCACCCCCATGGATTCACTATGACTGCCACACCATAGCTTTGCCGGTACGAAAAACCAGATTAACCATGCGGTGGGAAAGTGCCGATTTTTAAAAAGTGAATCCATGAGAGTGAAAATCTATCAAGCCAGAAATGCCTACTTCTTGTCTATTTTTTGCCCGGCCTTTTTCCATCCAGAAATTCCAGCCGATAAATGCTTCACATTGGTGTAACCAAGCTCTGCGGCAGCGTTGGCTCCTTTTAAATAAGCACGACAACTGGGTCCTCCACAATAGGCAACCACGAGAGTGTCTTTCTTTTTGGGTAATAAATTTTGGAGGTCTTTCTTTTGAGCTGAAAAATCTATCGCTCCAGGTATGTGTCCGTTTGCAAAAGATTTGGGCCCGTTAACATCAATAACAGCGACTTTTTTCGATGAAATAGCCTTTTGTAAATCTTCCACAGAAATGTCAGGGAATGAGGCTCCATAAATACTGGCTGAAACAAATACAAGGCTGAGGGTGATGAGGATTTTGTTTATCATAGGTTTATAATTTATGTTTAGTTGGTGGTTAGGAATGAATTGAGTTGTTAATTTAATTTACGAATACGAAGACGGATGAATTTTTGAGCACCTATTTGGTGAGAATCGTTTGCCAGGTAGGTGTAGCGTTCCATACCCGCACCGATGCTAATTTGATTTTCCAAAGTTGTAGATGCTGGTACCCAGGTGCGTAAATCAAGACTTTCCTCGATGATATATTCAAAATCTTCTCCGGTTGAATGCAACGGGTTGGAATATCGGACAAAAGATATTCTTGGTCGTCCGTCCGGTGATACCGTAGATAGAGGCATATTTTGCTGATCGTTGCCCAGCGAGTCCATGCCGCTAGCCCGTTCAAAAAGATTACTGTAACCATCTCCATCGGAGTCGAAATGGTCGGAGTCAAATTCGTGTGAAATCTGATCGAGGGTCCAATCTGAGCGTTGTGTTTTTCTCCACTCAAGGAATCTATTTTTTACATGGCTGTATCTTGGGTCTTTTCTGCGGTTTTCTAGCCAGGCGGACCTGGTCGGCTTTACCACCTCAATTGTTCGGGTGCGGGTAAGGGCGGCCACAAAGTTATCGTCCTCAGGAATGTTGAACTGAAGAGTCACAGATCCTGGTTGGTGGGCAATGATCTGATTGTTGCCCACAATTTCTACGATTCCTGAATTTGAGCTGGTTAAAAATATTTTACTTCCGTTACTGGCATACGCACCAGGAATTTCAACGGGTCTGCTACCAACAAGGACGGGATTTAAATCTCCCTCTTTTTTGAAATCTGTGAAAAGAATTGTTGGGCGGGTACGATTGGAGACTTCAATGCTTAAAAATTCAGTGGGTGCGGCTTCTACGAAAGCGTTTCCACTCTGGGATGCAGATATAATAACGGTACCAGCTGATCCATCCAGAGTGATCACACCAAGGTGGTCCATCGTGGCCGGTCCAGACTCTATTTTGAGAACTACAGGTAATCTGTAAATCGGGTGTCGTTGGCCACTTGATTCAGCGGAGGCGAAAACTTGAAAGGGCGGATCTTCCCTGACTTTTTCAGCCATATCTGAGAAGCGAATAATTTGCTCATCTTTTTGAAATTCAGGATCTGAAAAATCAATAATTTCTAGGGTTGCAGACTGAGGGGTGGCCCCGAAAAACCTCGTGTTTCCGGTCTGATAGGCAGTGATGGTAACCTTGCCTGGGCGGAGTATTTTTGCCTGGTTGTCAGCAATTGCAAGAATGGTTGGATCACTGCTTGAATAGATCACGGAAAGTCCGGATGATGCGACTGCTGAAAGGGTGAAATCAGGATCGCTTGCCGCTTTTACTGGGAGTTCCGGTATGTCCCCCGAACTAGATTCATTTACCCCCAGCCAGGTGATGTACTGATTTCCTCCAAATGCGGGTGGGGCCTGAAAGTATGGATGAAGTTCTGGCAATCTTTCTTCCAATTGCCACTTGTGAGCAAGATAAGCTTCCACTTTTTGACGGTTTATAAAGTTTAAATCTTCGGTGAAAACCAATAGCTCTGCGATTTCACCATCAAAGCCCTTGGCGATGGTATCAAACGAATCGGGCTGTAATGTTTGTGCCCCTGAGCCCATCAATTCACCATTAATCCAAAAGTTTTGAGTAGGTACCGAAAGTTCCATCACACAAATTGTCCAAGAAGAGGAGGGTTGGACTGATGAAATATTAGGGTTATCTCCGTTATATCTGAGGGAGAAAAACCCACTATCGCTGGTGGTAATTAAATCACCACCAAAAATGTGGCTCTCACCAATGCTATTCTGTCTGGCCAGGAGAAAAACTATGGCGGGGTCGGAGATCGAACTTTGTAAGCTTAGAGTTTGATCGGGTTGAGCAGTGAATTGGACAACAGGCTTGCCCGAAAGTGAAAGACTAGCGTCACGATCAACCCAGCTGGGCATGCGGGTAGCGTTTGCCTCTACTGGACTGTTGTTGTTTCCTGACTTATCTGCCCACAAGCTAATTTTTTCACCTGCCAGGAAATCTGTTTGGTGATCTTCCCTGCCGTCGTGATTGATATCAATCGCATCCAACCACAAAGCCAATCCCGGAATGGAGTCTGCAAAAAGGTTACCAAAGCCAATTTTGAAGGTCTGAGAAACTGGTTCAGCGGCAAAGTAACGATCGTCACCCTGTTGGGTTGCAGTAACGGTTAGTTCGCCTGCATTTCGAACAGTTACCACATCCGCTTTGACACTGGCGAGGGAAAGATCTGAAAGAGAGAAATGAACAGGCAGACCGGAACTTGATTGAGCAACCAGAGAGAATGGGAAGTCTCCAACCGAGCGGTCAATCAGTTCATTAAAGACTATGGTCTGAGCAGACTTAACTACACTCAGGTAATTATACCTAGGAAGGGCTTTTTCATATTCATCATTTCCATTTTGCCTGGCGGTAATGCGGGTATTTCCAGCTCCAATGATTTCCAGGGTTTGGTAATCACCACCACCCAGGTTGTAAATTTTTGAGATATCAGCATCCGAGAGAGATTTATCATAAAAACGAAGATCATCGATGAGCCCTGCAAAAGATAGGGTGGGATGACCGGCAAAAAATTGACTGAAACGGAAATCCAGTGGGTTACTGTTGTTTGTTTCGATTACTTGAGTTTGTTCTAAAACCAGTTCGTTATTTGCAAAAATTTTAAGATTCCCGGTGTCTGGATTGTGTGTAACTGCAAGATGAGTCCAGTTCGAATCACTAAGCACACTGGTATTGGAACGATAAACCGTGCTTGTGCTGTTTCCATCGGGATAGAAAGCAAGGGCGATCGATCCATTGCCCTCTTCCTTAAACAGCCGGAAATGGTTCATCGTTTGAATACCTACTTTGCTTAAAATATTCATCTCCGGGCTGTCAGAATTAGTGGAATTTGAATCCGGTTTAACCCAAAGAGAAAATGTATAATCTTGTTCGATACGGATCGGACCAAAATTTACCCGGCCGGATGAGCCGTTTAATTGCAAAGCTCCAGAGAACTTACCTTCTGTCCATGCATTATTTTGACCAACAGTGACCAAGTCCAGTAGAGTTCCAGAGTTTCTACCTTTCTGGTCCTTTGCTTCAGCATACTTTGTTTCGTCAAACTTCCAGTGGGATTTCAGATGCTCGCTCTTAGTTACCAAAATTCTTGCCACTTTTTCGTTTTCCACTTGGTAGTACAGTGGAAGCCCGGTGCTTTGGTTGTTATCCAGTGAAATAGAGCTTCCCGTCAGGGTAATAGGTTGGGAAAGTGCTGGTATTTCATCGAGGTTCTGGTCAAAAAGAATGCCCTGTTTCTTCTTGTTACTAACGGTGAGAGTACCGTCAATATAGGTGAAGAAGTATCTATCAGATAGGCCGCTCGATCCAAGAATTTCATATTCACCAACTGGAGTAGGGGCCTCCGGGCTTCCATCTGTAATATTCAATGTCAGCGTAATATTACGGTCAAAACCGGTTTCATTATCATCTCCCACCAGACCGACCAAGTCATACCCCAGTTCAGGGTTTATCTCATCTGGTTTTCGGAAATGGTTGTGTATCTGTACGATTAATTCTTTTTTAGCGATTAGAAATTCATCCAATACTTTTGGAGCTGCCTGGTAGGTGGCGTTGCCATCACCTGCCTGGGATCCTTCAAGCTTGACGATGCCTGGGCTAAGAATGTGTAAGGCTGTGGGCATCTCATTTGATTCCAGTTCAGCGAAATCCTCACCTTCCACAATACGAATTGATACAGGAAGTCCGGAGGTGCTTGTCCAGTTCAGGTCAATCGGAGGGTCTCCATATTTGACCGAATTTAATTCTTCAAAAATGATGCTTTGGGTGCCGGGGTTTACAAAAAGAGTCATATTTTCCTCATCGCTACCCGAAGAATTTGATGCAACCAGGGTGACATTGAAATCAAGCCCGGATTGGAGAGGCGTGCCAAAAATGAATCCTGATTTGGGGTCTATGAACAATCCGGATGGAAGACCGGTTGCATTGAATTCTGTCGGGCCTTTAAGAGTCTCCACTTGATAGGAGAACTCTTCCCCGTAGGTGGCAACCAAAGCAGAGTCGATGAAGTTAAATGCATTTTCACGCTCTTTGGGGCTCAAGGGATGTGCATATATCCTGAAGTCATCAATGATACCATGGAATGCTCCGCTTCCGTCATTGGATGATTCCCCCAAATAAATAGTGGGGTCGCCCGTGAGGTTCCCTTTGGCATTCACTGCCGGGGCAGCTTCTTCGTTATTTATGTAGAGCCTGAGCTTATTTCCGTCCCACCAAAGAATCAAATGAATCCAGGCCCCTAAAGGAATAAGGGTGGGGTCGGTGGAACGCCACCTTGATCCTACATAGACATTGGAGGTCAAATATCCGTTTTCGGTGAATAAATTAAACCGTCCAGAAGATACAATAGAAGCGTCTGCATCGTTTGTATTCAGCCAGAAACTCATCGAAAAAGAATCTCTTAAAGTGGTTTCCTCATCTGGCTCATTGAGGGTGCACTTGATCATTATATCTTCATGAAACTGGATAGCTTGCCCATTCCTACCAGTTGTTGAGTTATTGATGAATAGATCGAAAGAGGAATCATTGCCATCGACGACCCCATGATTTTCGAAACCGGAAGAGTCGATCACATCAATACCGTCAAGGTTATCAAATTTCCAGTGAGCAATGGCATCCTTGGGGAGGAGAATTACTGGAACATTGTCAAACACAGGAGGGAAAGATTCATAGCGATGGGTTCCAAAATCTCCCTCTCCATTACCATAGAGGGTTTCAATCTCTTGTGTGCTGAGGGTGCGGTTGTAAACACGGAAATCATCGAGGGCAGGCGAGAAGCGGCTACCACCTGCAAGAATATTGCCAATGGTTCGTATGCCAAGGGAACCCGCACTGGATAATATTTCCCTGTATTTTTCTTGCCCATCAATAAACAGTGCATATCCGCCAGTGTAGGAGGTGAGAGCTAATTGATGCCAGTTGGGAGATTCCTCCGTTCCTGTAAGGCTTTTGGCAGAAAAGTCGGAGGAAGAAATGCCATCTATAAAAAATATTTCACTTCCCAGAAAAAAGGCCGGGAAATTACCACCATCCGACCATGTCAGCACATATTCATCTCCGTCTGGATTGAGTATGGGGTATTGGAACCAAGTGGATATTGACCAGTTCGACTGGGTGAAGGATAGCTCATTGTAATCGAGATCGATCTTGGCATTGAAAGAATCTATGGAGTCAAACCCTATACCTGAAGTGAACTTTCCTTCGGTATTTAAATTGGCATCAATAACGATACCATGCCTCAGCGTGTCTGAATAATCTTCCACCACGGAACCACCAGTCTCATTAAAGGGATAGTAAAGAACTAAACCTTGATTGACCGCAAATCCGGACTCTGCGAGGTCTTCCAGTAAGCCCCATTTATGGGCTAGGTAACCCTCGACCATTTCTCTCTCAAATGGTTCCAGTAGGCGGTCAAATATGAGAATTTCACCAATCGCTCCTGTGAGCATCCCAAGATTTGTTCTGGGATCCAAACCGAGAGTGATTTGTTGGAGTGCCTCATTCTCTCCCCGGAAAACATTAAGCCAATTGTAGGAACTGGCGTCCAAAACCCAGGGGTTTTGTCCGTCATCTCCACCCATAATAACCCCATCTCCATAAGCACTGGCAAAGATATTGATGGGACCGCTTAAATTACTTAGGGTGCCAACCTTCATCGATTGACCGGAAGAGAATTTAACCGAAGGAAGTGAACCAAAACCGGTTCGCTCATAGGTAGGCATTTGATTAATAATTGTTTGGGTCGCATCTTTTGAGCTTACCGATTTATCAACCCATATAGGAATGTTCGTTTGGTCGATTAATGAGTCTCTTTCGCCATTTCCATCAATATCAGAAGCGTCTAACCACAAAATTAACCCATCCATGCTGTGCTTGGTGAACTGAGTATCGATTGTTTTAAAAGTAAGAATCTGCTCGGCCCAGTTTGCACCGGCAATGTTCTTAGCATATGCCCGAAAATAATATAATGTATTTTCTTCAAGGTTTTCGTTGATGGTTGTTTCGAAGGTGCCGATATCAGCCGATTCATTCAGCACAATTCTATAGTCCCAGGAAGAGTTATCATCCGGGTTGGCAGTGGTCGAATTTGATTCTATTCTCTCGTTCCCCCAGAATATCACAACCTCCGCAGGGTCACCACCAACGCTGCTTGAGATTGTTTGGTTTACCTGTAGACCAAATGGATCCAAAATCGCATAGGGATGTTCCTCGGGTAATACTTCTTTCTGGAGGTTCCATTTGTGGGCCAAATAACCTTCAACGGTAGACCGCTGTAGTGGGTTTAATTCGCCTGAATAAATTAGTATTTCCGCAACTTCGCAGGTTGAGTTTTCGCTCCCTTTCCCTCCAATCTGAAGTTGTCCGGGCCCAAAGGTCTGGTTGTCGGACTCCCGGGACTCAAAGACTTTCAACACACCGTCCTGCCAAAAAGAAGCTTTTGGGTCTCCCGAATTATCGCTGATCGTCCCAAGGTGTAAATGCCAGTCATTATCGATTGAATCACCAAACAATGATATATCTCCACCGGCCCGCCAGACACCGATTCCGTCCCGATGGAAACCAAAATAAAAGTCGCTATGCCTAGAAGTTATAATTTGATTATTTTTAGCACCGGAGTATCGGGCTATGGTAATGATTGTGTATCCAGTCTGATGGAGAAGAGAATTGAAATCATACCCAGTCCACATCTGATCATCCTCCCCGTCAAAACTAACGGCAGGGTTTCCGTTGAGGGTAAAGGAGAGGAGCCTAGGACTACCGCTTACATTGGTAAAGCTACGATCCTGGTTTGGGCGACCAGACTGATCTTGCCATCTGCTTATGACCTGTCCGTTTTGAGCAGAGATTTGCTCGGCATCAAACCATGCCTGGATACCGGGGATGGTGTTTTGATCAAAAGTTTCCCCCAATGAAATTTCTTCTTCGATGATTTCACCCCCGATCGATTTTAAATCGGCTCTTAAAATGACTGATTGTGGTCTTGCCTCCATTGCGGGCAAGGTATTGATCTGGGGCTTTTCAACCACACGGTATTCCACCAACCCACTTTGGTTTGCATCGCCAGCAAAAACTTGGGCAATTTCGTCTGCGGACAATCCACGATCATAAACTCTGATATCATCCAATGATCCAAGGAATGCACCGAATTCATCAAGAGCAAAACTGCCGTTCAAATTACCTACTGATGGCACATTATTGTGGGAAGGGATCACTCCGGTACCATTAGCAGTTACTGGCCCGGATGCCAGTTGACCATCCAGGTAAAGTTTGAGCGTTCTTGGAGGTTCTCCATAGCTGACTGCAATATGATGCCAATCCGTATCAATATCATTGGCTTTTTTAAGGGCACGTGAACCAATCGGGGGGGAGGAAAAATAACCATGATCAGAGGGTAGAGCCATATTTAAGCCCCATTTATGAGCTAGGTAACCTTCGAAAATTTCTATGTTTTCGTTACCGAGGTCTTGGTTGGAAATAATGACTTCCGAAATTCTTCCTACCCAAGTTCCTCCGCCACTTCCAGTGCCTCCAATTGTTACTGGAGTGGTAGAGGTAGATTTAATTGGACCAGTTACATTACCCTGAAGAAATTGGCTGCCATTTACCTTCATGACCAGATTATGGCTCATGCCACTAGAATTGTTTGATGAATATCGAATAGTCAGCAAGCTTGGACCCCCGTTAAAACCATCGTGGGTCCAAATTACATCCGAAGAAGTTCTAAGATAGGCATTTCCTCCCGTGGCAGTATTGATTGCTGGCCCCCAGATTTTGTGACTATTTATATCAGCCCTGTGCATATTTAAAGCCCAGGAAAAAGAATGGCTGTTATTATTGAGCCATCCAGTTTGAGTACCCTTTCCTAAAATGTAGGAAAAATGATTAAAGGCAGTTTGATAAAGGGTGGCAAAAATTACGATATCCTCCCATCCCTCAAATGAGTTGGCACTGTTTTCGAGGTAAAAGGAGTCGTTGGTTAGATCAACACAGCTTTTTTCATTAAACCCATCATTCAACCATTTAGGAGCCCCTGTGAGGACCTTTGCGTGATATCCAGATAAGCTTTTATCTCTCCAGAATCCAATACTTTGTCCGCTATTGGGTGGTCCTAGCGCACCCGAAGTCGTACCTTGGTCCATGCTTTCCAAATCATCTGCATCCAACCAAAGTTGAATCCCCCAGTCTTCCTCCTGTAATGGAGTAAAGGGAAGTTCATTGGCCGTATCTTCAATCAGCTTGGTGGTGTTTAATTCTGTAACTGTAGCATTTTCTATCACCTGAGCCCGAAGCGTTCCCTCATCATTTACCAAGAGTATACCATTGCTATCTGTACCCTCATCAAAAATTACTTGTTTCCGAGAGCCCACGATCGGCTGACCACTAATATCGTCGCTATAAATTGTAGCCATTTCCACTTCCGTAAGTGCCGTTTTGTAAAAACGTAAATCATCGATCTTTCCATAAAAATAATCTTTTTCCAATGGGTGCCGGCCCCCAATATTCCAGAACAGACTGTCTGATAAGTCTGCGGCGATTCCCTCGGGCAATTCTGCATCTGCGACAACCAGTCCATTAATGAATAATTGAATCGAAGAATTTTGGTCATCCACAGATACTCCAATCTGAGACCAATCTGCCTGGGCGACCTTTTCAGTTGATTCAACCAAGAGAATATTTCCCTGATTGATATACCTAAAAAAGAGGCTGCCATCTCCGTTTAATCCCAACTGGATTGGACCACGCCTAACCAATGATGATCGGTTTGATGTCTTAAATAGTTCTAGTTGGTTTTGGGCAGATGGATGAATGATTGTTAAAGAGGGAGGACCTGAAGCACTGGTCGGAGTAGCGAAACGAACCTCAATCGAAGGCACAGCACCAGTCACGGCATGGTAAATGGCGATGCTGTAATTCCCCTCTAGTAGTTCGAGGGAGGAAATGACCAAACTATTCTGGTTTTCCCCACGGTAAAAAAGAAGCCTTTCTTCCGATTCAAAGTATCCGTTTTGATTTTGATCAAGCCAGAGTGCAGCCTGTTCACCAATATTTAAAATCTCCCACTGGTAGGAGCCAGTTTCCTTTGCTTCAAAAACTCCGGTAAAAAGAGTAAGTGCGTTTTGGTAGCTATTTTGATTGCTAAGTTGAAGATCAAAAAAATCTGAATCTCCCGAAAGGTTGAGTTTCCGGTTAAAGTCAAATTCCAGTTGGTCCATCATATTCCACTTGTTTGCCAGGTAAAATTCCACATTGGTCCGGTCAGAACTGGATAATACTGAATTGTATAATAAAAATGCAGATACCTCTCCTTCACTTGTCTCGCTGTTATTTGCCAGAGTACCTCTCCATCCTCCAAACCTGATTCTTCCAGGATTTGCCCATGTGTCATGTGCTCCTGAACCGTTGATTATTCCAGGGACCAGGTCTTTCCAAGTGCTACCCTGATCGAGGCTGCTCATGGTGGAGGTGTGTAGATGCCAGTTTGTATCTGAAGCATCTGGCCCTGAATAGAGCCAACCATTGTAATGAAATCGGTTATTGCCTCCATTATGATACCCAAAAAGCCAGTTCTGGGCACTGGAAATTAAGCGTTGGTTATCATTGCCCGTTTGTCTGGAGATGGCAAAAACTGTATAGTTGTTGCTACCATAATTCGTATCCGTACCCAGCATATCATTGCCATCAAAATTCACCGTCCATTTTCCGGCTGAGAACTTCCTTGTTGGATCGCCCCAGGACATATTGAAATTATATCCCTGTCCGATAACACTATTATTCCATTCTAAAATGGCATTGTTAGTTTGATTAATGTCGAAGCTATTTTCATTGCTCGCATCCATCCATATGGTTAGCCCGGCTATATCCAAGGGGCTGAAGGTGTTTAGGTTGATCGATTCTTCATCCTCAAGCGTTGATGAAAAGGTGGGCTGTAAGGCTAGTAAGTTTTCAATGTCCTCAAAGTAGTAGTCACTATTTTCCAGGGAAAACGAAAATGCGTGTAATTTTCCTTCACTAAATTTTTCTCCGACTTGATCGGGGTTTACCCAAAGTGAAAGAGAGAACGATTTCTCATGCAGGTCGGATAATGAGTCCTTTGCTGGAATGGCTAAGTAATCTTCCGCGTTCTGGAATACTAAAGCGTCGTCATACTTGCCTGTATCTGACCAGATTGTATCTCCCATTAAACTGCCTTCCAACTGATCATAGTTGGAGTCATAGGCAATTTTACCAAATCCTAAATTAAAGGGGAAATGGGCCGCCAGATTTTTATACTGAGTGATGGATGGGCCCGCATAAAGGTTGGGGTTTATTTTCATCCAAGTCATAAAGGTTCGTCCTTCAAACGCTTCGCTTAGGTAGCCAGTATTATTAGGATCCAAGTTCATCCAGTCATTCCCGCCATCCAATTGCAATGCATTCCCGGAATGTCCTAGGACACGAGATTCATTCATGTCCTGGCCTTGAATGTATGCATCTTTTAAGGGCATGACCGAATCAAAAGCAATATTGCCAGAGTCCTCATCCAAACGCCAGAATGCTACAAGACCATCTTTTACCTCGGGTTCCCCAGTGGACCAGTCTGTCCCATCTTCACTCTGGGCAAAGGCACGGAAATAATATCTTTCTCCAGGAGTAAGCCCTTCGATATTTACTTCAAATTGCCCAGCAGGCATAGGGTTGCCGTTATTGACGGTGGTGTTGTTTTCCCATTCGTCTATGGATAGTCCGCCGTCGGTAGTTCCATAGAACAAGGTAACCACAGGGTTTTCCTGATCAATATTGGTAAGTTCACCCAAGAGAAGAGCAGAGTTATTTGAATTGGGGCGAGCTTCATAGAGTTCCACCACGGGGGGTTGTCTATCCTGCGATGTGGAAAACTTTACACTTCCTCCCAAATAAAGAATTGAAACCTCCGAAGCGGTAAGGCTACGGTTGTAAATCCTGACTTCATCTATGGTTCCTTCCAATATTGTTTCTTCGCTATTACCGGAACCGATGCTAAGATTCTTCTGAGGCACTGTATTTATAATAACTTTGGAGGGGCTTGGGTGATCTACACTAAGTTGATCGTTTAAGTCCCATTTCATGGCTAGATAATTTTCCAGTAAATTCGCATCTATGTCCGAGAGTTGGTTTTCGAATGCAATAATCTCAGCGATATCGAGGTCGCATTGCAATCCAGTGACCCTGCCTATTTGGTAAGAGGAGTAGGGGCCCGGATCGTTATCATTAACCACCAGCCGCACGATCATATAATTGGTAATTACCTCTAGATCGAAGCTTCCACTTAATTCAAAGCCATTTTTATATACTTGGGCAGGGTATTGATTGCTATGAAAATAAGTGGCATTGTGTTGGGTGATATAGTTGGAGTTTCTTTGATTGGAACCGCTGTCTGGGTTATGACCAAACGGGCCACCATAAAAATTCCAGACAGGATTTGCAGGGGGTGACCTGAAGACAAAATAGTAATCTTTTGCAAAGAAAGTACCGTCCACGGGTAGGTAATCTCCGGATCGTAACTCGATTGCTCTGCCATTGTTTGGACCTCCAGTGGAATTAAGGTAGGGAGTGCCCATCGATGTTGCGTTTCGTTGGTGGATACTCTTATCAAGCCATGAGGAGATGTTTCCCGATGGATCCGTGTCGGTTATTCCATCTGCATTAAGATCACTTGCATCAAACCAAACTTCAGGGTTTAAGTCGCTGACTTCAATCAAAGGATTTAGCTTTATCGGTTTTCCATCAACAAAGGAAAAGACTCCGCTCACTTCTGAAGCTCCTTCAGTAAAACCAACCACGATGTGGTGCCACAAGGAGTCACTTACAAATACATCCGAAAAGGCTTTCAGGTAACCGCCAAAAAACATGCAGACTTTTCCATCCAGCAGCGATAGCGTCCACGCTTCGCCCAAACCATCCCCACCAAAATCTAGCAGGGTGGCGTTTTGATCCGCGGTATGAACCCAGATTGAAATTGTGCGTGGATCATTACCGGTAATTCCTTTGTAAGAGGGAGTATGCAGGGATTCGGCTGGGTTATTACTGAAGTACAACCCTTTGCCCTTGTGGGCAAATACTTTACTTCCCTCATTCATTCCCTGCATTACGGCAGGGTAGGGACCGGAATTATCAGCTACTTCATCTCCAATAATTTCGTCAAATGTCCACCAGCTCACAAGCCCTTCGGTTGTAGGTTCACTCCATATCTCAGAAGACACAGAATTGCTGCCTTTCCAACGGTAAAATACTGTTTCATTGCGGTCAAAGCCATCGATGAATTTAGAAACTCTGCCAACGGTGAAATTCTGATCTTCCAGGACATAAGAATTTTCCCATTCGTCGACATTATCTTCTCCATTTGTAGACCCCCAAAATAAAGTCATCTCTACAGCTTCACCCCCATCTGAGTGAATCATTGCAGAGGCTAGGCCTCCTTGAGAACTGATGTTTCGAGGGTTGATGGAGGACAAGACTGGTAGCGACTTACTAATCACTATTTGCATGCCTTGCAGGCTTTTGCCGGCACGGTTTTGGGCCGTAATATTTAGATCAAAAACGCCCGACTCAGTAGGTAGACCATTCACTTGTAATCGTTGGGGGTCAAAAGTTAGACCTGCAGGAAGACCCGCAATGCTCAGTTCATCCACAGAACCATCAATCTCAAAAGAAAATTGATTGGGAATGTTTTCTTCAATGATGTCTTGTGCCCGGGATATTTGATCAATCTCAATGGGTAAAAGCGTATCATTATATATCCTGAAATCATCAAGGAGTCCTTTGAAATATTTGTTGTTTGAACTGTCAGATCGTCCAAACAAGAGAGGCTCCTCATTTCCTGTATTAATATTTGAATTATTTTCGGATCCTATAAATAGTCCATTTAGGAAAACTGAAATACTGTTACCATCATAAAGATGAGCAAGATGCGTCCATTCACCCTTAATTTTTATATCATGAGTGAAGGGCAGGCTGGAACCATAGTGTTCACTGGTAAGGGAGGAAAAGTCATTTTTCGAGATGCTGTCTATTCCCCAATATCTATCAAAACCATCATAATTTGAAAGTTCTCCATAACCATAGAGTCCAGGATTAGATTTGCTTTGTATAGGACTGGTTAAAAACCAAAAAGTAATCGTTCTGGGTTTTTTCCCGGTGATACCAATTTGATCGAAATTAGGAGCACTCCAGGCAAAAGCAGTCGTGCCATCAAATTCGATCGCCTGACCAATTTTACCAACCACGCGCAGGGCATTACCTGAAAGGTTTGCATGGTTCTCTCCCACAGTATCATAAAGAATAAACCCATCGGTTTCATCCATGGGCCAATGGATCTGTAAATTGTCCGGTCTTGTTAGTACACTGATTTGCTTAATCATTTCCTTTGGTTTCCCAAACTTCAAATATTGAGTCTCTTGTTGAGAGAATTGAGGAGGGCGTATTTCAATGATTTGACCTGTGCCCACGCTAAGGTTTCCTTTTTCCAGAGAATTTGATGAAGCAAGCAGGATTTGACCACCTTCGGCTCTTCCATTTCCACCAAGCACACGAATCATTCCATTATTGTAGATATTTTCGGCAAATATATGAATAGTTCCACCTGAACCACCTCCCCCGGGTTTGGTGGGATCTTGATCAGATCGCCCATTACCTCCGGAGGCTGAAATTAAGGCTCCACTATCCAGAATGAAGTCGCCATCGGCAGCGATTTGCAGGGCACCACCTCCAGCACCAGAGCCTTGGAAAGAACTGCCACTTGAACCACTGCTTCCAGGGACCAAAGTCTTTCCGTCAGGGTTATAATTGTAAGTTGCACCGGTACCAGCACCTAAGTCATTTGCCTCAGTTCCTCCAGGCCCGTAACCAGGTAATGCTTCTGAGCTTCTCCCGCTCCATGGGTTGAGCACACCGAGTCCGCCATAACCAGAATCCGTCGAGGCATTTTCCCCATCGAGAATGAAATCTGTAGCGATGATAATATCCCCCCCAGCAACTGTCTGGATTGAGAGAGGTTTGTCTCCCCTGAGGATAACCTCCACCTCAGGACCAATATTTATATGAGTAAAAGTAAAGGTGCAAATTTCGTAGTTCCATGGGTCCTCGACTCCGTGCTTGAAAGATGTGGATGTGGTTACCCCTACTCCGTGGGGACCGCCTTCTACTAGGAAACAGCCTGATTTAGTATCAAAGATCAAGGTGCCTTGATCAAGATCGATAGAGGATGCATAGTAGCTGCCTCCTACATAAATAGAGCCAGGATTGCTCATCCATTCGCCGTTGACATCCACATCACCAAGGAAGACTTCAGCCTGTGCGTGCAAGGCTACCCGACCGCCGCTCGAGCCCCGGGTTTGATTGGTGCCAGACAATTTCACGCCATCACCTGCCTTGGCCTCAATTCTTCCAAGATTTTGGATAGACTGACCATCCAAACGAATTGAACCTCCGGATCCTGATGCGGATGATCTCAGTCCATCTCCTCCATTTGCAGAGACAATCACATTGGGTTCAATAAGAAGTTTTCCAGCAGCTTTTAAGTGAATGGCTCCGCCACCCGCGCCTGATCCATCAAGACTGGAGGAACCTCCGGAGCTTCCTCCCAGTAAGTCAGAGAGGGATGGATGGCCAACTTCACTGCCTCCCCCTGAACCGTGACCACCATGCCCAGCACCATGTCCCTGTTCAGAGATGTCTGTTGGCTTGCCCGGACCAATACCAAGTTGTTTGCCCGAGGCAACACCGTCATAGCCCCCCAGTATACCAATCCCTCCAGTTCCTGATAATTTCGATACATCTCCACCGTCGGCCCGCAAATCTGATCCCAGGATGAAATCTCCCGAACGTGCCTCCAAAATAAGAGCATTTTCACCCTTTAGGTTGATCACTAAACTTCCGCCCAGGCGAATTTCTTCAAATACAAAGTGACAGACTGAGTAGGACCAGACAGTTCCATCACTGTGCCTGTAAGAACGATCTTCAATCAGTCCATAATGTTTGGTCCCGTCAGAATGTTCCATGACGCCCAAATTGGTATCTATGGTTAATGTCCCACTAAAAGTTAAGAGATTTGCCTGTTCGATCAAACGGTCAAAGCGAATACTTCCACCGGATCCAGTGACCACGCCTTCCCCCGGGTTTGCAACGAGATTATCATCACCTTCATTATTTAATGTTTGCCTGCCGCTGAGAAAAATTCTTCCCCCGGCACCACCATTGGCACCACCAGAAACATCAAGCAATGCATTTTCTGTAAGAAAAAGATCATTGGCCGAGAGTCGGATGGCACCACCAGAACCACCTGCACTCCCGCCCGCACCATTTCCTCCAAGGGTGAGAATTTTGCTGTCAATAGTCAGGGAGCCATTGGCTTCAATCGCCAAGGCACCTCCACCACTTCCGCCGGTAGCATCAACCACAAAGCCACCGCCTCCACTTCCGCCAAGCAGGCTGGAGATTTTGCCATCTCCGTAGGTCTTTCCTGAGTTTTGGGTAGGTCGGGAACCAGTACCCCCATGGCCTGCTCCTCCCGGGTAAGATGAAGAGCTTCCCCCTCCAGGTCCCTGGCCACGTTCGTTCACTGCACCCCCTGCATAGCCTCCAGGACCTGGCTTGGGCACAGTCAAGCCTCCACCGTGCTGCCCAGAAATATTTATCGTGCTGGCTAGATATGCATCTCCAGAAATATCAATACTCAATGCGGCATCCCCTGATACAATAATTTCCAGATCACCACTTAGGCTAAGTTGATCGAAAACAAAGTTACAGACTTTAAATGGAAAGGAATTCCCAAGGTCATCATAGTAGGTTCTTTGTGAAACCTCTCCATTCCGGGTATCTCCATTGGAATGCTCCCATGTGCCCAATGTTGTATTAATAAATAGCTTGCCTGTCTCATAACTAACCCGGTCTTCATCGGTGAACTGGTCAGTTTCTGGTGCCCAAGAATAGCCACCATCATTGGAGGCAAAGGTCCGGTAAAAGTAAGATTCATTTGGAGACAAGCCGCTAATGTCTGCCTGGAACTTTCCATCATCCATAACCCAGAATTCAACTTCTCCCCATTGGTGACCCCAACCTTGAAACTGGGGGAGTAGCCGAACCGCTTGGGTGTCTATACCCTCCAGTGAAAATTCCACCCATTTTCCCTGCTCAACAGGTCCAACCAGTTCATCCACAGTCGAGTGTAAATTAAAATTCAATTCATCATCCGCCGTATATACATTAATCAGTTTCAATTCATCATCACGGGCAAAGGGTTGGAAGAATAAACGCAGTTTGCTTAGTTCCCATGAGCGCTTGAAACTGAAAGTGATTTGGGGGTCGACTCCATACCAGGCCGTCCAGGTGGAGCGCCATCCATTTTTAGGCTCCAATCCATCCACCAGTTTCGAGGCGGGGTAACTTGCCCCTTTGTCATTGGGTTCAGGGCTTGCTTTCACCAAGATTTCATCGGGTTCAAGTTTTCGTAAGCCTTTACGTATTCGTCCCAGATTTATGGTGTTTTCCCACATGTCCAAATTTGTGCCTCCGTCTGTATTTCCCCAGAGTAAGGTTATTTCGGCAGATGGTTCAGAGGGCACAGGCTTGAAATTTCTGAATGGATGGGTGGGCAGTAAACTGGATTGCAAACCCCATTTATGCGCTAAATATCCTTCTATTTCACGGACTGCATTGGAGGGTAAAACTTCGTTGAAAATAAGAATCTCCGAGAGATTTCCCTTCCAGTGTCGGTTTCCATCCGGGTTTCTGGAGAAGTTAGACGCCCTTACCGGACCGTCTGTGGTTATACTAATTATACTCGAAGTACCAGCGAGGTAGTCTTGAGCCAGTCCATCCTTCCATTGACCATTTTCCTGCAAGGAACCATTGATAAGATTTGTATCTGTCAGTCCCTCCAATTCTGAAAGATCGAAGTCATCTATGTTTTCGGTACTCAGTTGAAGGAACTTCCACATCGTGGAATCTCCTGTTTGAAAGCCATAATTCTGGGAATGTCCGAGCAGAAAACCGCGGTTTCCGGATACACGTTTTGCCACAATGAAAACGGAGCGAATCGAGTTGATCGGGCGGTCGAAAGTGAGGAAGTCATTGCCATCAAATTCCACAATATTTTCGCCGTTTAAACCATTAAGCCTAAGACCAGGTTGATTCTGAGGAATTGATTGCGTGGCATGATTTCCATTCCCAGAAAGATCATATAATCCGCTTATTGGGGTAGGGGGGGAATAGGTTGGATTAAATTCTAATTTATAAGGGTGATCATCGGGTAATTTAGCAGTCAGTCCCCACTTGTGGGCGAGGTACCCTTCAAATTTTAAACGAGTTTCTTCAGTGGCATCCTGCACCACAATTAGTTCCCCAACTTTACCGTCGAATGGAATAATATTGCCAAATGAACCGTAACCCGTGCCAATGGATGCAAAGGGATTGGTGTCCAGGGGATATTGTTCAGGATTGGATATTTCTGAAACGGTTTGCTCTGACCCATTGAAAAAGAACTTGGAGGAATTATAATCAGTTGCTTTTTCTCTGCTCCAAACCTGCAGACTGGCTACATTCGGTTCGATGGGTGAGTAATTGGCCTCTCCGCCATTAAACCTCCAGCTTGCTGGTGCTACGGAGATGATGCGTGTGTTTGCCTGACCTCCCAAATGAAAAATAGGAGCAGTGCTCATCCACTGCTCTATGCCAGGCACTCCCAGAAGATCGATTTCAGCTAACTCAATTTGCTTTGAATTATTAAACTCATCCTGGTTATCAAGAAAGGTAATCCGATAGGTGCTAAAGTTCTTATCATTTTCAAAAGCAATCAAGCGGTTTTGTCTTGGACTATCAAATTCCGGAATCAGTTCCTCGCTGATTACTGAATAGGAACCATTGGTTTCCAATCCTTCAAGTAAGAAACTGGCTGGGTCACCCAACCGATCATCCCCACTACTGGAGGTAAAGGATACCGCGGTCACGCGCCCGGCAGTAGGAAGATCAAAAGTCAGGGTAGACTGGTTCCCATCGGGTTGGAAAAAGCTGGTCGATAAGTCCTGATCCACCACAAAGTCTGGACCTTTTGTTTCTTCATAACCAGGGGATGCACTAATATTATTATCCTCACTGTGTAAACTTACTCGCTGAGAGTCGGTTATGGTGATGGCAAAAATGGAAAGGTCTGGATTTTTGGCCAAGCCAAACCTCGAATTAATTTCGAGCCGGTCTTTTTCCCCGTCAAAATCGATCACAGGTAGTCCATTTATAGAATTGGAAATGAGTGCGGGTCGATTTTCTAGGTTTGACTGGGAGAATTCATTTTGGTTGGCCGTATCTCTCCATTTTTTGACAAAATTCTTGTTGATAGTACTGGAGTCATTGGCATCAAACCATGCCTGCAGACTTTCTTCATCACTGGGTAACCAATCAGGTGGGGAACTTGCATAGGGGTGACTTGGGTCTACACTAAACATTTGCACCCAACGGTGGAAAAGATAGCCTTCTACTTTCTGTCTTTCTTCTTCGGAAAGCACTTTATCGAAGGCAATAAACTCTCCGATTTCAGCAGTGGAAAATTGACGGTTGGTACCCTGTCCACCAAACTGTAAGTATTTGGGGAAGTGTCTATCGTTTTGGGTATTTGCGGCACTTGGGTATTGGGTAACATTTCTCAGGTCCACCCAGGAGTTTGCGATGTCTTCGGAACCGTCGATATCCACGGCGACTAAATGAAACCCGTCGTCTCCTGAACTTAGTAAGACGCCATTGGGGGGATAGGGTGTTATGGATAAATTAGTCGATGAGGTTATAGTTCTGGTTATTTCAACAGCACGACTTTGTATACGGATTCTGTCTGACGACTTAGAAATGTAGAAAACAGCTGGGAATTGGCTCGTAATCGAAGCACCTATCCCATCAACAACATCGGCCTTAACAGTTGACGCTGCAGTAAAGTTGCAATCCGTGCCTGAAATAGTTACTCGAAAAACTTCACCTATTGATACATCCGAAGGAATGAAAATATCATGCATCTCTTGGCTGAACCGGCTGACATATTCCAAACCTTCGACTCCCAGGATTGTGTATCCGAGACGGTCAAAACCAAACCCAAAACCCCAGTTATTTTTAGCGGATCGATCCGAAATGATAACATTATTTTTATAGGATTCATCCGTTTGGTCAGCCGCATAACGGGCAACCGCAAACATAGTAAAATCCCCAGTGCTGGTATCCCATTCCTTCTCAGTGTATAGAGAATCTCCACCTGCTTTTTGATTAGATTTGGATTGCTGGTCTGTTTCAAGTCGAACCACTTTTAGTCCCGTTCCATAGCCATAATCAACCAAGGTTGGATGCCCCTGGGAGATCATATCGTATCCGTTGCCGCTTTTGTCCATCCACTCAGCCACATCATGCTCGCTTAGGGTAATGTTATCGGAATCATTGGCGTCTAAATGAAAGACCACTTCCTGTACCACGCTGGGGTGCCAGGGGATAGGGGCGGGTGTATCATTGGCATCGTAATTCACTCCGTTGGCCGCACTGCTATCAAGCCATAATTGTAAACCAGGATAGTACTGGGGAGAAAATTCTCCAGGTTTGAGAATGCCCCGGCCAGGGTTGATCAGCTGTCCTGTTAAGGAAGCGGTAGACTGGCGAAGATTGGCGGGTCCAAGGTTGACAGCGATCGGACTGCTGGTCGGTCCGGTGAAACCAACAGGAGTAACTCCCTCAAAGACAATTTCCCCAAAGCTTGGACTCTCCTCATTCCATGGATGCAAGGAAGGCAGGGGGATTCCCCACTTGTGAGCGAGGTATCCTTCGATAAGTAAACGATCCTGTTCATCCAGTTCTCCTTCAAAAAATAAAATCTCTCCGATCTGACAGTTTGAGAACTCACGTATTTGACCAGACCTCCATGCTCCTAGATGAAGCGTGCCTGGAAGAAAATTATTATTGTGGGACCCAAACTGGCTGCCCCTGTAATAAGAACCATTTACTGCATCATTCCAAATCCTTGCTCCTGGGTCGCTGCTTATGTCAAGACCTTGATGAAGGATTTCGAACATATGGAAATCGAGGTCCATCGCGAAGCCTTGATCCACCCAACCATTGAAGTAGTACCGTCCAATTAAACCACCATGATGTCCCATCAACCAATTCCAGTTACCTGAGGTAATAACACGCCCGTTTAAACCGCCGGTGTAGCGAGAGATGGCAAAGGCAGTATAGCCCTTTGCCTTTAGAGAAGCATCATTTTGATAAGATTCAGAGTTTTCGAGGTAATCATTTCCATCAAAATCTACCACTGCTATTCCATTGTGACCGTCATGAACAATTTTGGGATTGTTGCTGGCGAGACTCGATGAAGGCCGGGTCAGGTCCTTAGCTTGTTCCGCATTAGAGTTGGAATTGCGTGCTTTATTTTTCCAAGAGTCCACCGGGGTGCCGGAAGGATTAATAGGTAGATCAGTCTCATTTGATGCGGATAAATCATTTGCATCAAACCAGAGGAAAAGGGAGCCAGGTAAATCACCGGGTGTTGGTACATAATTAGTGATAGTCTCCTTGCCCGTCCACTGAGAACCAGCCAAGTTTTTCGCCATAAGGCGGATGAAATATCTTTGGTCCGCATCCAGTCCTTTCATTTGGAAAGTACCGGGTCCGAAACCTTGTTTGCCCAATTCAATCCGATATTGCCAGTCATACAGGTTTGTTCCTTTATCTTCGAAATCAGCAACTGCGACAATGACTGGTTCGTCCCCACCCGTTGCGGTAACATTGTAGCGGAGGGTAAGAGTGGGGGTGCTGTCGCTGATAACTTCATCCAGGGTAACAACGGGCAGTCCTGCCGTCACATTGAGGATGATCTGCTGTTCTGCGATAGATTGATTCAGGTAATAGGCTTCCAGATTTATGGTATAAGTACCAGCCTGCACCGGGGTTCCAGATAGGTTGCCGTCGGCCGGATTTATAGTCATCCCACCAGGCAGTCCTGTGGCAAGAAAAGCGACCGGACTACCGGTTGCGTCGACAAAAGTTTCAAAGTATGACTCCGCAGGTGTTACAAATACAAGATCCGATAAGAGAAAGGACTCCTCTCCCTCGATGGAACCAAAACTTGGGAAATTCGCAGTACCAGATTGGTTGTCAAAGGATGCTTTGATCCAGTCTGGTGTTCGGGTATTACTAGACAAGCGCAGTTCATCCATGGCAAAGGGAAGTGTGCCCAGTCCAAATCTCCACGGTGCAGAACTTGGATTGGTTGGGAATGGATTTTCGGGTAGTTGCTCTTGGGCCACCCGTTCACCATTAAGGTAGATTTCAAGAGTTTGATTTCCCTCATCGACTTGACTGAACAAATGCATCCAGGAGGAGGACAGGAGAGAAGCGTTACCATCTGCCTCCACCACTTCGTCATTAGAAATTCGATGAGTGGCTTGGGGTGTCAGGCTTAAAAGATTCAGCTTCTCGGTCGGTCCGTCTTGAAAGAGAGATATAGAACTTATATGGTTACTGAGATTGCCATCAAAGGTAAGGTGGAAGTACTTGATCTGATCGGGGTTGGCAGGATCCAATAGGGTCCAGTTGGGCAACAATTCATTGTCCGATTTTATCTCTATGGAGAGTTTGCTGGATACCGAACCAGTTGGAACCCCGTGTGCGAGCATGAGGTTGTAGGAATCGCCTTCATTAAGGTACACTGGTTGAGATATTGGAATATCGGAACTACAGATGGTGAAATCCGGGAAAACGCCACTTTTATTCTCATCGAGCCATAGGGAGGCATGGTCATCCTCGCCAACTGCTATTCTGAATTGATAAGAAGCAGAGACCGGTGGACTAAATCGAGTCATCAGTGCAGTCATAAAACCACTGGACCGGCTAATTCCAAGATCCATGGATTTGAAATCATCCGCAGAAAGAAAATTAAGTCCCTGGTTGTTTGGGCCATTCCTGATAATTCGTCCTCCATCGGGTTCCAGGGAGAGAAAGCTTCCAGGAGTATTGAAGTAGGATGATTTTGGGGTTACATCATAGCCCAATCCATAAAAGGCTTCGTTAAATCTTTGCTCTGGTGTGCCATCCAGCCAGATCCATCCGGAAAATGAATATTTACCTAAAGCGAGTTTTTCCAATGAATCATTTAGGGGGGCAGTTAAGTAATGATCCGGCTGACCAAATAATTGCCTGGCCGAGCCCGCCAATCCATTTTTCCGGGTTAATCCGTTGTTATCTGTCAAGTGATTCCGGTAAGAGGATGAATCAGAAAGGATGAGAGAATCTTCGGTCGGGCGCATGTGCCAAACACCACGATAGCCAGAACTCCAAACGCTTCCATCAAGAGAATAATCGGGAGGAAATTCTGCTAAACTTGAGTTGCCCCAGTAGGCGGTGAAAGAAGTTGAGGAATCTAGCTTGGGCACTTTTACCCACACGACTATGCGGTTTGATGCCAAGTCAAAGGTTTCAATCTCATATGGGTATTCATTTCCCGAGGGGTCAAAAAAGCGTAAATCATTACCCGTTTGTGAAGCAAACTGCCTCACATTAAATCCAGTAATGGAACCATTCATTTCAATGAGCATAGGGAAGTCCTGCAAAGGGCTTGTTCCTTGGTAGTTTGCACAACTAAACTCCATTTGCTTGGTGAATACTGCAGGATCAAAAACATTCATTTCCAGGGTTTTTGATACTTTGCCAAAATCATTTTGGACGATGATGGTTATCTGGTATTTGCCGTCCTGAACGGGTTTTCCACTAATTTCGCCAGTTGCAATATTAATGGACAATCCCGCAGGCAGACCAACCGCAGTGAAATTTCCTTCATCTTGTGGATATCTTTCTATGGTGCTTGAGAAATCTTTATCCACAAAGGCCTGGAGTTTTTCCGAAGAAAGAATAATCGGTGGACCGCTCACGCTACCAAAGGTGATAAAACCAGTACTGTCAGGCTTTTGGTTGGCATAAGATGCAGCGATCTTTGGGGCTGTCTCGATTTGAGTGGACATTCTTACCTCATCCACCAGTCCCACCCAAGATTCTGAGCCATCTCTTTGGGCACCAAGCCGAAATGAATCTACAGAATAACCAAATGGCCGGCTGACACCAAAATATTCAGTGGCCAGATTGCCGTTTAGGTAAATTCTGGATAGCCCGGAGTTCAAATCAGCTTGGAGTACCCAATAGTTCCAAACAGAAATATCAGTATTAATACTGTAATCATAGGAAATGGAATCGAGACTGCCGCTACCGGTGAAAAGTTTTATATTCCCTTCTGCGGAGGGTAACTGCACTAAAAAGTGGGTTCCCAAACTGGAATGAGCATGAAATAAAGAATAGTTTGCTAACTGCTTGTACTGGTTTAAGGACCAAAAAGAAAGGTTGAGGGAAGATTCTTCTGCACCAAAATAGGAAGCAACGGGCAGTTGCAGGAAATCATCAACGCCATCAAGGAATAGAGCGTTTCCAATTACTCCCTTTACACTTTGATGGTCAGAGTTTTTCGCCGTTGCATGAAAGCCGGATGCGTGGTCTTCAACCTTGTATTGCGAATCACCGTCCATTCTCCAAACAGACGTGTGGTTTTTCCAGACGGTTCCATCACTTGTGTAAGTGGGTCTTGAGGTTGTAGAAGGATTGCCCCACTTAATATAAATGGAAGTTTCCTGATCAAGGCTAGGTAGTAAAACCCAAAAAGAAGATGTTCCACCAGGATTCCATTCAATTACTTCATAAGGCAATTCACTCGAGCGATCAGCGGAGAGAAATAGAATATCACGCCCCTCCGTATCCGAAAACTGTTCATAGTTGAAACCCTCAATGGATTCATTCAATTCAACATACAAAACAAAATCCTCAACCTGATCTTGGCCATTATATCCAGACAGATCAAGTTTGACTTCAAAAGGCCAAGAGGAAAAGTCGGTAACCTCGAATTCTATCCTTTTATTATAGGTACCTGCATCATTGAAGGCATATAATGATGATTGATAAATACCTTTGGAGGATGGTGTTCCTGAAATCGTGCCATCCTCTGTATTCAGGAATAATCCAGTGGGCAAATTATCCGCATCAAAACCAATTGCAGTCCGGTTCGTTTTGATCGAAAAATTGGTGTCCTGATCGATAGCTAAAAAATGGGGAGAACTGAGCAGAATTTCAGGCCGGTTTTCAAAGACCGGTGGGTTCACTTTATATGGATGATTTTCGGCAAGTGAATATTGCAGGGACCACTTGTGAGCCAAGTATCCTTCGACACTTTCGATCCTATTTGTAGCAAGGGCTTCGTCATAAAGAAGAATTTCCGCAATTTTAAATTCTCCATGCTCAATAATCCCGGACTGGTCTAGCCCTCCTATGATTAAGTCGTCCATTTGACCGGGGGAAGAATATCCCTGTTCTAGCATGCGGATCATCGGTGTTCCGTTGACCCGGATCAATCTTTGGTAAGGTGTTTTCGATAAGGTTAGAATATGGAACTGTTCTTTCCATTGAGAAACTGACAGGAGCATATTTTCACCGCTTGTTCCAATAATTCCAAAGCTTGGAACTCCGGTACTATCGTTTCGTAAAACCCAGCTGCCCTCTTTCTGCCAACCCTTACTGAACAGGGTGGTGCTGGGTGATAAATCCTTACAGTCAAGAACAAGGGCGATGGTTCCTTGCTCTTCCAAATTCAAACTTTTGGATGAACCGGAAGGGTAATCTGCGATCCGTAGAAATTGTTCAGATCCATCAAATTTTAAGACAGATTTATTGTTTTGTGACTTATAAACCAAAGATGGACCATAACCATTTTGTGCATGACGATTACCACCAGACTTATCTTTCCATTGATCCACAATCCCCCCAAATGGTTCATTGGTGTAGTTGCCGTCGCCATTGATATCGGAAGCATCCAGCCAGAGTAAAAGACTGGAGTCCAGCCAGGTGTCTTTAGCAAAGGCAAAATTTCCGGTGGTAAACTTGCCGATATCTTGCGACCAAGTGGATCCTGCGTCATTGGTTGCCAGAAATCTGTAGTAGTATTCCTTGCCTGCTTCCAGTCCATCCAGATCAATGGAAAATTCTCCCAAGGGCAGGGTGCCGAGCTCGATTTTGGCATCCCATGATGTGGAGGAGGATGCATTTAATTCCACGCTTTCTCCGCCATCCTCATCTCCCCAGAACAAGGTGACCATAGGTTCCTGACCCCCAAGGTGCATCGTCTCAGCCAAATCTCCCTCATATATTTTTGAGATTTCATCGATGCCAATGGCACGATCGTAAATTCTAAGATCGTCAATCAACCCATCAAAATATTCCAATTGTTCTGTTTTGGGGGCGTTGGGAGATCTGTTCTTGTATGGATGACTGCTTGATAATTTCGATTCCAGTTTCCACTTGTGGGCTAGGTAACCCTCAACTTTTTCGCGATCCGAATCCAATATCGTTCCACTGACCACCATGATTTCTCCCGTTGTCCAGTCAATCCCCCAACCTGTGGTGCCGTTGTTTCCGCTCCCGTTGTTCGAGGGCCAGACAAATGCACCCATGTTGCCCAATTGGTTATCATTGGTTCTGGGACCATCATAAACTTTCGTGCCATTCATATATGCAAGCTGCTTGCCCAGTGATTTGGAATGTATCATGGTCATTACAAATTCAGTTCCGTTAGCTCCAATAGAGAAAGTAGGACGTGAGCTTTCATGCTTCCAATAGACCACTCCATTTTGCCAAGGTAGGTGATCTGCCCAACCAAAACCAAAAGGAAAAGTACTTCTTCTCCTTGTGTCCAGTCTGGCAACCATCATCAGTGCCACATTCTGAATCTTGCCAGCGATCACACCATTTGAAGTGGCTGGTGTCCAATCGGTTGTACCATTCTTTTTGGCCACCATGTGTTCTACATTATTGGTGCTACGCTTATCGAAGCCCAAGGCATTTAATCCGTTGATGGACTGGCCAGTGTCGGGCTTGTTGGTGACATGGCTGTGCATTTTTACAGTAGTGTCGATTTTGTTATCCCATGTACTTACCTCATTACCACTATCGATGACAATGGTACTGGTGTCAGCGGCATCAAGCCAGAGTGTAAGACCAGGCACTTGAAGCACTTCGAAGGATTCTGTTCCAATTCGGTTTCCTCCAAGAATGTGGTGGGTGCGCTTCAGTTTTGGTATGATGTGACCACTGGAAGAATTGAGGAATTCATTGTTGGAGAAGAAACTTGTGGCACCATCTTCCTCAACGGTGATGCATATATGTTGCCACTGATTAAGTTTCCATAAATTGGTTGAAACCGAGGACATGTTTTTAATGCCATCTCCAGTAGTCAGGTTTCCATCATTATCCATTGAGGAAAGCCGCAGAAGATTGAATGCGTTTGTTCCTGAATGATTCCCAAAGTCAAATGGTCTGGTTCCTTCTTCGTATTTTCTTTGCTTTATCCATGCCGAGAGGGTCATCTCTCCCCCAAGCAAAAGGGAATCATTAGCATCAGGATAATCGCCATTTCCTGCATTGTAGATAGAAGCGACATCCTCATCTTCCAAGGTGATTCCATAGACCCGAAAGTCATCCAAATATCTGGCAAAGCGTTGAGTGCCCCACTGTGCATTACCAATAGCATAGATATTATTTCCTTCAGATGCGTTGATATTTCCAACCCATGATCCGTCAATATAGACCTGTGTTGAAGATCCGTTGAAAGTGGCTGCTAGATGTTGCCAAGAGTTTGCAGATGCTGAGGGTGGGAGATTGTAGCCAGATGATACCCAGCCCGAATGCGTGCCTATTTCATCACCATTATTGTATATCAGAATGTGATGATTTGCACCGGACCCACGGGTCAATGTTCGCCAGCCTTGGTCATTTTCAGTATGATTGTACAGACCTTTAAACCAGGCTGATAATGAATAGTTATTCGATTGATCATTAGGTCCAACTTCGATGGGGGAGTCAATACGTGCATACGAGCTTTGATTACTTGCTGGGATATGTAACGAAGATAAACCAAATTTCTTTTCATCAGTTGAGAAGGTTGCACCGTTTAAGAGGGTGGCAGAGGAGCCCTGAGAACCGAGGTTGTTTGCAGTTATGCCAGTTTCTTCATCGAATTGAAACCAACCGAGCAGGTAATCTTGCTGGGTAACTCCATGGTTTTGTTCTGCACCAAGTTCGATGTAGGCAAATTCGTTTCCTTCCAGAGAAACTGCGGTTCCAAAATCGGATGAATGGGAGGGCTGCCAGGTTACACCTCCTCGTAACCATGCCACTCCCGAGTTCCCCACTTTGTCAAAGGTTTCATATCCTTGTCCCTCATCAAAGTTCCAGTAGGCACGAAGGTTTTGATTAACCTTGGGTTTCTCGAGAGTTACTTTTTTGTCCACACCTCCAATAGATGAAATAAGTCCCCGTATATTGACTGAGGAAAGAGTCTGTTCTGAGACGGGTAGGGCAATAATTTCTGGCTTTGCCACAGTGGTGAAGCTTCCACTGGTTTGTGACCAAGAAGATAAATTGTCAGTTGCTGCTCTTACACGATAGAAAATTGTCTCACCTGGTTTTCTGCCAGTAATCACAAAATTTCCGGAGCCAATCTCTGACACCTGCCCGAGGTCATAAGACGATTCCCAGAGTCCATCAATTTTTTCATGATCGATAGGTCCCCAGAAAAGAGTGAGGTGGGGTGGAGTGGAGTCGTAGGAAATAAGCTCGTAGGAAATGGTGGCATTCTTATCAGTAACTTGACTAGCAGTTCCAATGGTTACGGTTGGAGGAACTTCTTTTAGCAGGGTAGTGAAATTCTGATCATCCGAGTCATTGGATTCAAAAAACTTTTGCGAATTTTCAACCTGTGCCCGGAAAAAGTATGTTTCATTCGATTCTAAACCGGTGAGGAGGATTGAAAATTTTCCACTTCCAGAAATTGTCGAAGAACTGGTTGTCATGTTCAGATTATCATCACTCGTCCCGTAGATAAAACTAAGACCTACATCCTCTCCCCCCGTACTGAAAATTTGTGCGTTGAGCAGGGCAGCAGTGGAACCCACTTCACTGGCTGGGAGTGTTGAGAGGGATGGATTGCCGGATGCAACATGAATGTCAAAAGTATCATTGGTCTCACCAAATCGATTGCTCGCCTTGATCATTACTGAAAAAGTACCTGCCCGAGTGGGAGTACCAGCAAGTTTTAATTCATCAGATAAATAAATCCCCTCTGGTAAGCCGAATAATTCATAGGAAAGACCACTTGCCAAGCCAATGTCTATGGATGAAACTAAATTCTCAAAGGTAAAGTTATGGTCTGGAAGGCTGGGCAGGGATGGAGAGATAATTTTGGAAAAGATACCCGCAGATGCCAGCAAATCATAGGCAAGGCCAAGGTTTGATCCAGCGGATACACTGAAATTTCCCTCTTCCAAGGAACCTGGAGTGATGAAACTTATTCTTCCCCCCCCGCCCGGGCCTCCACTTCCATTGGCATCGCCCCCAAGTGCTTCTATTTTACCAGAGTTCGAAATATTTGCGGCTTCAATTCTGATCGAGCCACCACTTCCTCCAGCTCCGCTAGCCGAGGTGCTGGACAGTCCTTTACCTCCATTTGCTGATATTGTGGCATTTTCTTCCAAAATAAAGGAGCCCCCAACAACCAGAGAAAGGGCACCACCTCCGCCCCCGCCATCTGCATTGCGACCGCCAGATCGAGCCCCACCGGAGCCTCCAACTAAATAAGTGATATTATCGTCTCCATAAATGTTGCCAAAAGCACCAGTGTGGGCCCCGATAGAACCGTATCCACCGTGACTTCCACCAGCGCTGCTGGGCGGATGGTTGTGGTAGCCAATCCCTCCACCAGGACCCATGCCCGAAAGAGCAGGATTGGGTGAGTTCGGTAAATCGGCATTGCTGAATGACCTTCCAGCGTTCCAACCACCCGGGCCAGCGGTTCCTGAATAGATTCCGTATTTCCCAGTCTTTCCGTCCAACCTGAAATCAGTGCCAATCGTGGTATCTCCACTGATTTTGAGACGCAGGGCATTGCTTCCTCGGATAACTACCGATACCTCAGGTCCCAGTTCAATTTCAGAAAACTCAAATTCGCATTCCCCATAACCGTAAGGAAAACCATCGACAGTAATAGAATTAAAGGTGACCTTTCCTTTTCCCTTCCTTCCTGAACTATGGCTCCAAGAGCCAGCTGTATCAAAAACTAATGTTCCTTCATCCAAAACTAAACTGTCTGATGGAGGCAAGGATGGTTGAGTAATTTGAAAAGCCAAGGACATGGCGGGATGGTTGGTGCAGAAGTAAAAGAGATCGCCTTGGTAGTTGTGAGGAATAGCCACAACGATACTGCCATTTGATCCAGTTAGTGGAATACCCGCAGCAATAGCAGAGCTGGTGCTTTGGTTATTCTCGCTGATCATAAATGGGTGATTGTCTGATATTCCATCCGCAATAAACCTGTAGGTTTTCCCACTTGATAAACTTAGGGATGAGAAATCGACTGTCTGACCATTGCCGTCTGTAAACTGATAAAACGGTGCAATTGATTGCCCCCCGGATACAGAGATATCAATGACTGATTCAGCCTGACCAAGGAAGAGTGTCCCAGCTAATCCGGGTGCTCCCTTCTCGTTTCCTTTTCCTCCATCGATAAGGGTAGTGCCTTGGACGCATGAACCTGCTGATAATATCGCAATTCTGCCTCCTCCGCCTGCACCACCGGGCTTGCGAAGATATCGGACTCCGGGTTCCCTAAAGTCAGCTCCGGGTGCATCTCCCCCGCGTACATCCAAAGTCCCCAAATTTGTAATGGTTGAACCAACTAACTTGATGGAACCGCCGGAACCGGCACCTCCAGAGAAATTGGCACCAAATTGTGGATGCACAAATACCGTGCCTCCTCGTAGAGAAATTTTTATCCCTTGCTCGATAAGAATATTTCCAAATGCATGAATTTCAAGGGCACCACCACCGGCTCCTGCATCACCAAGGTTTCCCAGTCCGCCCCCTGAACCACCGAGTAAAACTTCCAGTCCCGCGGATCCGTATAAAATACCACTTGCCCCGGAAGCTCCCGGCCCACCTTCTCCCCCGAATGATGCACCGCCGCCAGATGCTCCTCCCGCATCAATTGTCCCGGAGGAAATCCCCCGACCTGGTCCTCTTCCCCCGCTGTAGCCCCCAAGGTTTCCTTGCCCAGCACGATTTCCCCGGGTTGTGGAGTCAGCGTAGTAAGCATCGTACCCATCGGTAAGGGTACCCGAGGGGACATGTGGGTTCGCGGGCGATAAAGAGCCGTTCAGGCTGTGGGCAATGGTAATATTCCCATGGGAACGAATCGACAGGGCATTGGCTCCCTCCAGAATTACCTTTTCTAAATTCGGACCGATATACAATGACTCAGTAAAGGAAAAGACCGCTTTGGTTACCGTCCAGGCCGATCCGTCTGGTGCAAAGTAAAGGGTTTGCTCGAGGGTGGGTTCCAAAATATTTGTTTCTCCATTACCCAATCCTTGATCCCAAAACCAGCCAGCACCAAGTCCATTGCTGTCTAATCCAGTATTGATCCGTAATATCCCCTGATCGTAGGGTAGGGTGGTGAAACTTCCCAAGTCTGACCAAGCCGAATCAGTTCCATTATCCGCCCTGAAACGGTAATAATAGGTCTCCCCACTATTGAGGTTTGTTAGAGTAGCTGGAATGTATCCTTGAAAAGACTGTGGCAGGCTCAGGTTATGGTCCCAGTTTCCAGTGTTTTCATTCTCATCGGAGCTACCGTAATAAATTGTGATTGAGCATGCTGCCCCGCCAGTAGAAGTTAGTACCCCTTGTAAATCAACACTCCTTCCCCTGATGTTGACAACATTGCCAGCCTCGATTGAAGGAGCCTCAATTGCAGAGGAAGACTTGGCGTTAACGGTCAAAGCGGCAGAAGAATTTCCTTCTGCATTTGTGGCCAGTACGGTGTAGCGGAAAGTGCCTTCCTCATTGGGGGTTCCGGATAGTATGCCCGTCGCCTGGTTGAAACTTAACCCGCTTGGTGGGGTGTCATTTAGTTCGTAGAAAGTGGCCGGTGGATTGCTCGATATTTGAAAACTGATGGCAGTTCCATCAACAACCGTTAGGTTAAGATCAGAGGGAAGAACAGGAGGTTGTAGATATTCGAGGATTTGGTTGAGGAAATTCTGGTCAAGCCGCTGGCTCTCATAGGATAGTCTTGCCCAGCCATGACTTCTGGCCACGGTAGATATACGGGTCTCATCCAGCCATCCATCGAGCGAGGATGTACCACCGGGTAGTCCGCCTATTACAAGATCGGAATCGTTTCCGGTATTGACTGTTCCATTTATCGAAGAGCCCGGTGCATCAATCAGGCGGCCATTCAGGTATAATCTGGTGGCATTTACATCCGTGTTGTTTCCAGGGTAACTTGCAACCAGATGGTTCCATTCCCCATTGCCGACTATTCCGGTGCCCTGCCTTTTGCCATCCCCATTTTCGGTGTAAATTTGGGTCCCCTGGGAATTCCAGACGAAATTCCAGAGGTTTCCGGCTGTTCCCCAACCCATGATGCCGGAATTGCTTTGGTTTGATCTAATCCATGTTTCAATGGTCCGGGGAGTATCGCCAATGATTTCGTTGTAATTGCTAAGGGAAAGGAAATCATTGGTGCCATTGCCGAAGCGAACCGCAAATCCACTTACCCCAGTGGTATTAAGTTCTGGAGAACCATTCGATGATACCTGTAACTTATTTGCAGAGGCATCAGTATAATCGGACAGGTGCCAGACTCCTGAGTAGTTTGACCAAGTGGAGCCATCGTTCGTGTAGGTGGGGGATGTGGTGTTGTCCTCATTTCCCCAGTAGGCGAAAAGTCGGAGGCTGGGAGAAATTTTATCTACCTGCACCCAGAGCGTGGACTCTCCTGATGAATTATTCCACTCATCTATTTCGTAAGGTAATTCATTTCTATTCTGGTCAAAAATTCTTAAATCCCCAGCCGTTGCAGGATCAGCAAAACTTGTAAGTGAGAAATCAGGATGCTGTCCACTGCTCAACCTGACCAACAAGGGAAAATGATTCAATCCGTTGGCCATCCATTTTAACCGCAGGTGGTCTTCGAGGTCGCGTCTTTCTGCATCCTTAAGTCCGCGATCATAAAGCAGAACCTCTGCAACCTCCGAACTGGAGAAGGAATCATTTGCTCCTGCCCCACCCAGTGCGAGGAGTCTTGGCTTGTAATCCACGGAATTAGGCCGGCTTCCTTGGTGTACCAAAAATCCATCGCGCCACAATTCTACCATTCCGTCCGGTTTTACCGTGCCTGAGAGGATATGCCACTGATCATCACTCGATGGTCCGTTGCTTACCAGATTGGTGCCCATTTTCCAGTAGGCAGATCGGTCTTCTCCCAGACCGAATACCCATTCCGTGCCAACGGATGAAATTACTGCCTGGTCATTTCCCCCCGTGTGCCGAATCAATGCTATGATAAAATAGTCATCTAAGAGGGCACCAAAATTAAAATTTGAATAGATTTGCGAGTAGCCATCAAAAGCAATCACTTTTTGGTTATCAAGTTCATCGCTCAAGCGAACCCTTGGAGTGCCACGGTATTGATCGAGATCCCTCTCATTTCCGGAAGAGTCTGCCCACGACAGAATCACGCTGCCGTTTTCATCCGTAATTTTTGTACCATCTAACTGCAGGGCAAGGCCTTCGATATTGTGAGGAGTATCTGCAGACAATACACCACTGGGTCTGAGTTCCAATTTTGCTCCAAATAAGGAGGGATCAAAAACCTCAACCAAATGGTTCTGCGTGTTGATTGCCGAAGGATTGCCCGCAGTAATAGTGATTGCTGAGGAGTTTCCGTCATTGGGAGTGCCGCTAAGAATAGAAGTGGTCGCATTAAATTCCATCCATTGGGGCAGTTCGGACAAGGAGATCGTGAGGTGATTTTCTGCTTCCACTGAGAACTCATCATATTCTCCGCGGGTCCATCGGGAACGATTCGGGGAAGAAATGATCGGCGTTTTGGCCTGATAGGCTAGGGTGATGGATTGGTCCGGGAAAGTATCACCAAAGTATTTCGTGGAAATGCCCGAACCGGTTACATTCAGGGTAAGGTTTGCATCGCTTGTGTTATCGTCTGGAGAAACTGAAATGGTGTAATGACCGGTTGCAATTGAGGATAGGGATAGGGTGGCATTGTTGGAGGGGATGGTTATATCGGAATCGGTAAAGGAACCATTTAAATCGACAGGGAATCCATCTTGTAGGAACCTTGCCGTAACCAGAATAGGCAGTTCATAATTGTCTGAGGTAGTTAATTCAATGGAATGGTTATAAAAATCACCATTGCCTGCACCATAAATTTGACTGACCTCCTCTACGGACAATGCCCGATTGTAAATTCTGAAATCATCAATTTCTCCGAGCGAGTTTTCAATGTCATCAGCATGTCCTAACCTAAATGGGGAGGAGATTGGAAAAGTTTCAGATGATGCAAACCCAGACTCGAGATCAAGTGCCCCGTTTACAAAGTGGCGGACTGTTCTGGTTTCAAGGTTATAAGTGAAGGCCAAATGATGCCATTGATGAGAGGGTAAATAAGCTCGGGCATGAATCTGGTTCTCTGGGCCATCAGGTAAATAAGTCTGAGCAATACCAGAAAAAGAAAAGAGCGGACGTTTCCTTTCCAAAATCCAGGATAGACCAGCTGAATCGATTGCAAAAATGTGAAAAGTCTCACTTCGTGGATATACCCATGCCGAAAGAGTAATTTCTGGGTACTCGGAAATTAAGCCACCATGAGTGACCGATTTTTCATCAGCTCCGCCAAATAAAAGAGACTCATCAAATTTACCACTAGTGTTCCAATCTGCGTTTGTGGTGGTACCATCATTTGCGTTTCCTGAAGAATCGGAAGAGTTTTCATCTAGTTTCCACCAGACAATAAGGTCTGATTCAGCAACCTGGTGAGGGCGGTAATCAACGGTTTTGGAAATAACACTATTGGCAGTTCCATGACTATCCATAACCGCATTTTCATTAACAGATATTGAGAACACGGAGGCTTCAAATGAATCTGGAGTGAATCTTAAGATAAAGGTCCGGTTGTTTTCAGTTTCTGAACTTAGATAAGAAAGTCCACTGTGAGAAAGATCGGTATTCGGATCAAAATCTTGAACCGGTTGATTGAAAGAAAGCACCGCCTCGATTTGTTCGCCAAAAGATGGGCTTTCCACTTCGATCGTTCCTTGTGGTCCCAAATCCCCCAGACCATTACCATATAACAGACTGACTTCCTCGCTACTTAATGGTCGGTTCCATATACGTAAATCATCCACCAATCCATTAAAAGGATTGGAACCGTCTGGGTCAGAGCCAAGAACCAGTCTGCTTGCTGAGGTGTCATAGCCGAGAGAATTTAATTGGGCGGGTACTCCGTTTAAATAGATTTGTGTGCGATTGACATTGGGATTAAAAATACCAACTAAGTGTATCGATTGCCCAAGAAATGCCTGTTGCGGTGTGGTTGCCTCGATGCTTCCAGTTCTCACGAAGGGGTTTCCAGATTTAAAACCCAGTGACCAATCGAAACCGCCATTTTCACTGCTTAGAAGAATGGTGGGGTTGTTTGCTGTACCTTCAACGGAGTCGGGGCGAACCCAGATGGCGGCAGAAAAGCCAGTTGTGCCCGCTGATTGATTCAAGCGGAAGGGAAGTTGGACGATTTCACCGGCTAGATCGATACCATTTCCAAACTGAGAATTCTGTATTTCCGGTGGAGGAAAGAACTCGATTTCTCCGACCGATAAATAAGTAAGGGGATGGTTGCTCGGTAGCTGATCAGAAAGACCCCACTTGTGAGCAAGGTAACCTTCAAGTTTTTTTCGGTCTAGGGCGGGAAGTACAGATCTTACGCCAATCATTTCGCCAACAAATCCGTTAATAAATGTGCCCCTTGCACGATTTGAAAAGATTGTCAGTGTATTTTGTTGATTGGGTGGCTCGGTATAAGTGGTGGTTCCCAGACTGCTTCCGTCGATCAATACCTCTAGGGTGTTGCTGGAATCTTCAAAAATAAACTCATACAAACTGGGTCCATGAACGGCAGAGGAAGAAAAAACATAGGATGGTCCCATCCAACTGCTATAGTATCTTACCAAAAAGGAAGTGTCATTCGATGAATCAATTTGAAAACTTGGTTCTCCTGCAGATTGTCGGATTGCAAAAAGTGCCTGGTAAGGGTTTTGAATGGTATCGATACCCGCAACCATAAAGAAGGAAAAATCGTTACCGGTTGGGTAGGAGCCAGTTGTTTCAAAATAATCATTGCCGTCAAAATCGATTACATTTTGAGAGTTTAAATCCCGGGTGTTCGTAGAGGGATTGCCAACACTAAGGAGAACATTCTCATGCCCGCTTTTGTCATTCCACTGACTTACCTCGTTGGATGAATGAACAATGGTGGAGGAATCTGTTGCATCCAACCAAAGTTGTAAGTCCTCGAACAGAGTAGGAACTATGTTACCAGTAGTATCAGTAAAGGTTATACGGAAATAACGATAATGAGCACTTTGATTTAAAGCGTATGTTCGTTTCTCCCAGTCTTGCCAATTGGTTTGGTTTTGGACGGCATGAAGTTCATGCCAGTTGGCGTTATCGTCGGATCCTTCCAGTTTCCAAGCCTTGGGGGATTTTATATCCTCATCCGCATTTTGGGAGAAAATTGCGTAGCTGCCAATCTCGGTTGGCGTATCGAAATCATATTGTATGTAAAGGGGGCTTCCATCCCATTTTGCCAACCACTTATCATTGGATCCGATAAAATTATCATCAAAGGCATTTGATTTGGGATAACTGGTAGTACTATTCTCGTTGGTTTCGATATTGGAAGTATTCGCTTCAGTAAGATCGTTGGAGAGAAATAATCCATGTCTGTAATGCCCTGAAATATCGGAGATCGTCGAAGTGTTGTTCTGGTCGAAGGTGTACCATGCCACAAGATCATCCTCGACTGAAGTTATGGTGCGGTGCTGAAACTCGAAAGCACCCGCTTGGCTGAGGTTTCCATCTTTGGCAACGGCCCCATGGGGCAAGGATACTCTGACCACCGATGGTTTGGCACTGGCATTGAGTTCGTAGGAATAATCAGACGGAGCGAAGTTTGCCAATTGTGCTCCGCTTGCATTGATTTCTACCGACTCTAAACCTGCAACTGAAATGTTTGATTCGTCCTCCCAAAAGCTGATAGATTGTGAAGTTGGGGAAAGAGAGAAAAGGAACTCCCCGGATATCTGTGGGCGGATTCCCAAATCCCCAGTACCGAATCCGTAAAGTTTAAGGACTTCACTTTCACTTAGTGCACGATCATAGACCCTTAAGTCATCGAGTATAAATTTACCTGCCTCACTCCATACTGAGCCACTAAAAGTA
Organism: Opitutia bacterium; assembly: GCA_038110535.1. GTDB lineage: Bacteria > Verrucomicrobiota > Verrucomicrobiia > Opitutales > Seribacteraceae > Chordibacter. The sequence goes on from JAYNJW010000002.1 coordinate 53,932, forward strand.
CCAAGGTAAAGATTTCGGTCTTCGGTGTTTTCCAGTGCAACAGAACCAGTGTAAGTGGTAGAACTTTTTTTATCGCCATTGGTGTAGAATTTAAACGAAGAACTGTCATAGGTTAGGGTATAGTGAGCCCAACTGCCCGCTTCTAAGGGAGCAGCTATCTCTTTCCACCCATTTTCAGTGTACAGCGACCCATACAAATTCAGGTCATCACGATATTCCAGGGCTACCTGTCCATTTCGTAGAATAATACCTTCCTCATCGTCCAGAATCTTTGCCCAAAGAGATAAGGTAAATGTTTGATTGAAAGAAAAATCATTTCCTGAAACTTGCAAATATTCACCAGGTTCTAGTTGTAAGGATTGTGAAAATTTGCCCGCTACCCGTTTTCCACCATAGATATTGGCATCCGCAAAGCGATCGGATAGATCCAAGATGCGGTTTGTTTCGTTCCCTTCAAAATTATACCACAAAACCAGACGGTCCTTAGCGGTAATCGTGGGAGAATTAAAAAACCTTAAGGAACTGGCACCCGTTTCGGTGGTTCCGTTTGTTTCGATTGCTGCTTTATCGGAAACCGAAATGACCAAAGGAATGTTTGGGCGATTGGGTGTGATAGAAATATTGTACCCACCAAGCCCATCAGAGGTAAGAGGTTGCAGAGTGCCACCCTCCACACGGATGTCTGAGAAATCAAAACCAGATACATGCACCTGGTTTCCAACCTGTAAGAACCTTATGGTACCGTTCACCTCTGAAGCCGCATGATCCTTGTTCATTTGAATGACAGGAACAATCCCTAGATCGCCTGTGCCAGAATTCCACATCGCATCGACATCATTTTGGCTCAGCGAGACGCCATAAATTCTCATCTCATCAATCAACCCTTCAAAATCTGCATCGGCTTGCTCATCCCACGAACCAATGCGTGCGTTTGTGCCTTCAAGTGTCATCGACAGGGTGGGGGAGTTCGATTGGTTGACAAGGTTGCCATTTACATAAAGCAGCCGTTCACTCTTTTTCATTACTCCGACAATAAATTGCCATGTATTGGCAACCCCGATGCCATCTGATCCGCTTGCTCGATTGGATGCCGCGATGGGAGAGCCTAGGGTGAGGGAGTAAGTGCGGTTTCCAATACCATTGCTGTTGATATCGTACCAAAGCCGTACATGGCTTGTCGAAGTCCCGCCAGTTGAGAAAATAGACGCATCCTCTGAATCAAGAACGGAACCACTGTTCGCGAGATTAACCCAGACAGAAAATGTGAGGTTTTCCGAACCATACGCACCTCGGAATTTCGGTATACTGAGGAAATCACCCGAACCATCTAAATGTAAGCCTTTACCAAAACGGCCATCAGATAAGTTTGCATTACCCTCCAAAAATCCATCATTTCGACCCGGTCCTAAATCAAAAACTCTATTTTTCCCATTGGTCTCGAGTGTGGAGTCTTCAAAATCCCAACGACTGATTAAATCATTTTCTCGGTAAGCAGGAAGATAATCGAGGAATTCAAAATAATATGGTTCCAGTTGTTGACCGTTCCCAAAAGAAAATGGTTTTCCAAATTCTTTTTCCGGGCTGGATGATTTATAGGGGTGTCCACCTTCCAAAGAATTGGACAATCCCCACTTGTGGGCAAGGTAGCCCTCGATCGACTCAATTTCTTCATCTTCCAGAGAATCGTTGAAAATTAGCAATTCTGCGAGGTCACCTTTCCAAGTGCGTCCGTTGATATTTCGATCGTTTGTAAAATTAGAAGCCCTCAAGTCAGAGTCGGACTTGAGGGAGACGATACTGAGAGTTTGCGGAAGTGGTGTTACGCTTGGGTTGGATATAATTGAACCATTTTCTCGAAGTGTTCCGGCATAGGCTGTGCTCGCATGTCCACTATGTAAATAATTATTTCCGTTGGCATGAAAATTATAATCGCCTCCACTACCAGACCCTGTCCAATCTCCAAGCAAGAATCGGTTCGAGTCAGAGCCAGTTTTCTTAACTACCCAAAAGACCGTGCGGATATCATAAATTTTTTCCCATTCGTGGTACTCGCCATTTGTTCCACTGTAGGTCATGAGGGGTAAATCATTTTGAGAACTGGCATTCCAATCTGGTGATCCACTTGCAGTTGCATGATTTCTTCGGCTGCTCTTATCTGTCCAGTAAAGCTTGGCAAATGAGGTGGCAGGTTCCCAGTTATTGCCATCAAACATCCGGGGTGGTGCAGATTTGTACTCATGGTTGCCGGGCAGAGTATTACTTAACCCCCACTTGTGTGATAGGTAACCTTCGTATATGAAACGTTCCTTGTCAGTGATGGTTCCCCGCAAAACAAGCATTTCACCAAGGGTAAAGCTTGGTACAAATTGAGTTCCCCAGCCACTATCCCCAGGGAAAAAGAAAGCTCCGCCGATATATCTTGTTTCTCGTGGTGCCTGATCGAAGATTACATTGCTATTTTTATAGGCTTTTTGGGTGTCATTGGTAATGGAATATTCAAGCATAGTGAGGAGTGTTTCTCCGTTACTGGCCAAAAGACTGTCAGTTCTTCGATTCCCGGAATACCTCCAATAAATCCTGCCATTGTCCCAGGGCAGGTGATCGCCCCATCCCCAATTAAAGGGAAAATTTGTTCGGCCATTTTGATCAACACGCCAGACAAAGAGCACAACTACATCTGATAGGAGACCACTTGCTTGACCCTCTACACCAGCTGGGTTCCATCTAATTCCACCCTTGTAAGCAGTGAAGCGTTCTATGTTTCCCCCATTTTCATCAATTCTTAGAGCAGTTCTGTTATTGAGCGTTTGATCGAAGCTGGGAGGTTTTCGAGCAATACTTTTCATCTCAACCGCAGGGTTTACCTTATTCAGCCAGCTCTGTAGATCGTCTGATCCATCACGGGTTGTCACAGTATTGGCGTCCGATGCATCCAGCCACAGGGTTAGTTCATTATCGGACTCATAAGAGAAGGAACCTCCCTGTGGATCAGATGCATCCAGCCATAGACTAAGGCTTTCGAATTGAATTGGATGGTCAGGCAGTTCAAGCGTGTGGATAGATTTCGCAGATTCAGAGTTAATGGATATCCTGTAAGTAGAATTATTTTCGGATCTATTTATATCTGTGATTTCCCCGTAAGGCAGCACCATCCATGATTCGTTTAGATCAGTAATTCCTACGGCCTTGGTGTCTTTACCGAAGTGAAGATCAAAGACTTTAGGATTTTCCCCAGAGGTTGAATTTTCTTCTATTTGAATGGAGGTGAACATATCTCCAAACCCACCCCCATAAATTGAACCAATCTCTGCATGGGATAAAGCAATTCCATAAATCCTGAGATCATCAATGAATTCGGCAAATATTTCATCTCCGCTGGAATTACCGATGTAATACAGATCGCTTTGTTCACGAATATTTGCCTGAGCCACAAAAACTCCATTAAGAAAGTATTTAGTACGGGTCCCTTCTGCGAGAACGGTCAGGTGGTTCCAATCTTTGAGTAAGTAAGGTTGAATCTGGTAGCCTGAACTGTGAAAACTTAATTCGTCGTTGCTTTCATCTCCATCGATAATTCCAAGAATTCGATCGGCAGACCGGTAAGTCAAATAGTGATCAAATTCAATACCATTTTGTTTATCCTGCCCCCGAAAAAGTGTGGATTTCGAATTTGGCTGAGGAGGTATAAGGTTCTTACACCAAACGGAAAGTGTCCAACCATCGTCGTTTAAAGGAATACCATTAGGCTCAATTTTCATTCTTCCATCGTCAGATAATTTATCAAACGCCAGACCCTGACCGAATTTACCTTTAGGGGTTACCCAGGCATCATAGATCGTAGCCAGAGTCCCATCCAGGCTGTCACTTCGAACTTGATTGGCACGAGGGGAGTCCCGGTTGAAAGACCACCAACCATCGAGTGCATCTGAGCGGGTGGTTGCCCGGTAAAGCTTTTTGGTGGAAACGGAATTGCTAACATTGGGCTGGCCGTAACCATCGCTAAATACATTTGGCCGAAAGATTATGGCGGAAGCTTGGTTTTCCTCAGCAAGTTCGTAGGAAAAAAACCAAGTATAGTTATCATTTGTGTAGACCGAACCTTCCACCATTTCTCCGTTGGTGACTGTAAAATTTGATGCATTCAAATCCGAAGCAGGGAAAGGCTTGCCCCCGCGGGTAAAGGATAATATGCCTTGCCCTCTTATCCCCTCGATCACTGGATCAACGCTAAGTTGTGGAACGAGCGAGATATCACCAGAGCCATTGCCATAAAGCTGATCAATCTCACTCTGGTTTAAAGCGATATCGTAAACCCGAAAATCGTCCATTAAACCAACAAAATTTGTGGAATACCAACCAGTACGGTTTACATCAAAATAGCCAAAACTCAGGGGGGTGCGGCTCATGGTGTCTAGTTCGGGGCGAAGGCCGTTTAGGACATTGCGTCCATCCACATAGGCTTTGGCATATTGCCCGTCGTACAGATGAACAATGTGCTTCCAACTGCCTCCAAAGTTTCCAGTTTGCGAACTGAATTGTTGTCTGGCACTGGACGGATTGTAGAAGGAATCCATTTGATTGTCCCAGATTCTTCGTAATCCCCAGCCTGTGTGCCACCATCCCGCATTGCCACTAATGTTGCCCAGTCCGTAGATAACTGCGTCATTCATTCTGTCTTCTTCGGCTAGTAACCATAAAGATATGGTTCTGGGGCGGTTGGAGGAAATTCCCAGACTGCTGGCAGAGGCAGAGGTTCGAACCCATGCATTGCCGGGAAAACTTAATGCATACCCGGAAATCCCCGGAGCATAGCTAACTTCATAAACTGTGCCGGAAATGTTGTTGTCAACAAAAGTTCCCGGAAATAGGCCAAAATATTCGGATACCTGTGAATCGTTTTGGTCATCAAAAGACCACCATGCTCGAAGATGATCGAGCCGGGTGAGGGGGCGACCATAAGCTAGGTTAAAGCTGGTTGCTCTGGTTAGAGCACCGTCGAGAGTTTCACCAAAACTTCCACCGAAGTTAAAGCTGTATTTGTTGGGTGAATCTGCGGGAGTGAAATGGATAAGCAAACTTGAATTGTCTTCTGATTTTGAGAAGCTGAAGTCCTCAACCTCATCACTGTTTTTGTCGGTTAAGCGAAAATTAGTATAGAGTGAAAGATAGGGGTGGGAGAATGGCATAAGGTCAGTAAGTCCCCATTTTTGTGCTAGGTAGCCCTCCATTTTTTGACGGTTCTCCTCTGAGATATTTCCACGAAGAACAATCAGTTCGCCAAGCGACCATTCAGACCCCCAGTCATCGTTCCATGCAGCAGTAGCAGGGAAAACAAAAGCTCCGCTTGCATTTGTGGTGCTGGATCGAGGGCCTTTTAGAATATTGGAACCATTCTTGAAAACATTTTGGTATCCATTGGTTACTGAGAATTCTAAACCGATCATGCCGGTCTCTCCGCTTGTTAGCATTGGAGCTGACTTTCTATTATCAGAAAACCACCAAAAAATCCTGCCATTTGTCCAAGGGAAATGACTTTCCCATCCAAAGTTGAAAGGAAAGGTATTCTTCTTGATCACTGTATCGTCTAATCGGCCGACCAAAAGGACAAAGACATCAGAAATGGGCCCGGAGGACGCTTCATCATCAGTTGCGGGGTTCCAGGGGTTTGATCCATAATTACCCCTGTAGGCAAGAATACGGTCGATATTTGAATTTCCAGAATTTCGATTAAAATCGATGGCGTTTAAATCGCCAATATTTTCACCTGTCTCCGGTCTATTATTGGGATGTGCATATAATTTGACATCCGGATTAATTTTATTGCTCCAATAATCCAATTCATTTGTGCCTGATAAAGTTGTGATCGATGAAGAGTCTGATGCATCTATCCAAAGGGTTACACCATCTATTTGATCAGGTGTGGGGAGCGTGACATTAAGATCTTCGATATTCATGTCATTGAGGCTTAAATAACCGCCATATCTTTTGAATTTTACTTGTACAGAAACACTCTCTTGAAGTTCGGGATCTTGGACAGGTTGATATTCAAAAGGTTCAACTGTTAGTCCATGGTCGCTTAGTCCTCCATTGTATAAATCTTTGGCCATTTCTTCTCCAAGTACGGTGGAGTAAATTCTCACATCGTCGATTTCTCCGATAAACCTTCCTCCATCTGGGTATTGAGGAGATGCCAAGCCCATGTACCATTTACTGCCTGGCGGAATAATAAGGCTGCTTCCAAAATCACCACTTTCTCCCTCAAGTTGGCCGTTAAGATAGAATTTCAATTCATATCCGTCCTTGGATTCAGCATTGTAGGCAAGAAGCAAATGATTCCATTTGCCCTCCACTATCCCACTGCCCATTTGTACATTTCCCGAAGAGATCAATGAGTTCATATAAACTTCAAGATTGGAAGTTCCGGATCCAATCTGAAGTGAATGCCCGTTGGTGCCCCCCAGCGATAACATCACATTACCGATCAATTGGGGAGAGCGGTAAGAACTGTTCGCAAAGCGCTTAAACCACATTGAAACGCTTAACTGGGTAAGACTGAGGTCTTCGTCAGCAGAATCCAATCCAATGTAGTCGCCAGAATTTCGTAAGCTAACCGCAGTACCGAAGATCGAATCTGCAGTCCAGGTGGCACCGCCCTGTAAGGAACCATGACTACTGCCAATACTGTCCGAAACAGTTTTGCCCAGCGATTCATCTAGCCACCACCAGTGTTTGAGATCTTCTTTGAAAGGAATGTTGGGGACGCGGGATATTCTGTGTTGTACCCTTAAGTTGTCCTCTCCTTCATAGCTCCCCAAAGCGGCGGGTAAATCAAGAATCATTTGCTGGAATGAAGTAAAAGTCGCATTAAATTCTAAGTCCCCATTGTCAAAAGTTTGAAGACTTCCCGCTACAATTTCTCCATTTGTGAGGCTGGCATTAAGCTCGTTTTCAGTGATTCCGCTGAGAGAAACCTTTTGGCCAAATTTTTCGAAAGATAGCTTGATTGTAATGGTCTCTTTGTCTGTGACTACGGGAGCAGAAACGATCCCCATAATTCCAATATCACCCTCACCTCCATTGAAGATTCGAAAAATCTCTTCCGGAGACAGGGCATTGTCATAAATTCTGAGGTCGTCGATTTGACCCGCATAATACTGGTCACTTTGAAAGGGTCCAGGTCCACCAATAAACCAGTCACCCATTCGAAGCTCAGGAATATCATTTTCATTAAGAGTTTTGGTCGCTACCAGTCGACCATTTAAATAGGAGGATAGGTGATTAGTTTGTCGGTTCACTACCATCACCACATGTGCCCATTCTTCTTCATTTAGAGCGAATTCATAATGAGAGGAAACCGGTTCGTCTCCGTTTTGCTCCCAGGAACTGATGGAGCGTTTTCCGGTTATTGCCAAGCCCCGATCTGTCTCAATTCCTGGCGTGGTAATAAGGGGAATCTGGTGTCCTAGAAAAAGCAATGTTTCATGAGCAGTAACATTATCTGAACGAATGATTCTTTCATTGGGGTATTCAAAATAAAGATCCTGATTTTTATCCAACCAGAAAACATTCCGCCCTCCACCGCCTGCCATGATGTAATAAACCCCGGGCGGGAATCCATCTGGATCAAATGCGAGTGAACCATGAGCTATGGTGTAACCTCTTGGGAATTTGCCGTAGTTATCAAATGTAGTTCCGAAAGATGAGGCCATAGCACTTGGAAGACCTGATAAACTCGAAAGAAAATTTGGACTGTACGCAGTCCCCCCATTTTCGTTTTCCAGTAGCCAAGGGCCGTCAGAAAGGTTTGAGTCGGCAAAAAAACCACTTCCATCGGAAATGGAAGTGCTGAGGTACCCGATGTAATTTTCATCCCACCCTCTATCCGTATCGGGTTCAATTATTGGATTTCCCTGACTATCAACTTTTTTAACGGCGATTGCATAGAATTCAACGGGTTCTTCAAACAAATCAGCTAAGATATCTTGCCCTGGGTCAAATTGTGGAATCCCGTTTTTTCTCATATCATGTGGCCAGGTATCGATGCGCACATTACCTGACCAGTCTCTCCAGAAAAATCGACCATGAGCAAATTGGAAGAGGTTGCTATCCGGCAAATAGGAAGGTTTAACCCAGACGGAAAGAGAATAACTTTCTCGGGTGATTACCAAGTCATCCTTGGTTTTTTCTTCCATGATCATAGAAATCTCACCCGCATTTAACATGGAAGAATATATTCGAAAATCGTCAATCCAGCCGGTAAATCCATCTCCGCCTATGATCAAGTCCGAAGGCTGAGTATTAATTTCGAAATTATTACTGTTAATCTTGGATAGAAATTTGGACTCTTTTCTGCCATCCAAGTACATGTCTAAACTGAACGAGTTTTCTCCTGTAGGTGCCATGGACAGAGCAAGGTGATGCCATTTACCATCATGTACTTGGAAATGCTTACCGGTTTGTTCAGCACCGTAAATGTTCAGGTTCATAAACCCTCCCATATTGTTGTAGTCGATGATGCCCCATTTCCATTGCTTTCCATCCTCTTCAATCCCCCATTTTGCAAGGGTTCCAGCTGAAGAGCGTGTTTTGATCCAGACCGATAATGTCCTGGGGTAATTTTCGTATATTCCTGGTGCCAGATCCTGGTTTACTGTAAAAGTACCTCCATCCCTAAAATCCAGAGCTTGGCCAAATCGACCAGTACCAAACCTTTCAGTGCCTGAAAATTGACCATGTTTTTCATTTCCTGAGTAGTCATCACTATCACGATCAAAAGGCCACCATGCAAACAGCAGGTTGGGTAAGGTAACATCTGCAATTGAAATTTCGCTGTTGTTACGGTCAAGGAGCTCGATTTTTCCAAAGTTTGAGCTTCCGTTCATGCCTAATGACGGTCCAAAAAGGCTTTGGCTGTAGGAATTACTACCGTAAAAGAATAAGGGACGGTCCCCCCCCGATTGATCTTCGAAAACTGAGGTGGCTAATTTGCTGTCATAAAGATTGCTGTTTAAAGATCCATTTCTTTGGTCATTTGTTTGATTGGTTTCCCAAGTTTGATTGGATTCCTGATCAAATGTCCACCAACCCACGAGGTTTTCGGCTGCCGTTACGGGCTCGATATGCTGAATTCTCGCAAAACCTGAAGAAATTGAAAAACCTTCGTCGTCCTTGGCACAACCAGCCGGAATGCGGATTTTTATGCGTTGCGGTTTTTTATTGGCCACTACAAAGAACCGGTAATGAGTGGCATTGTGCTCGCTGAATCCGGAGAGTTCGCCACCACTGATTTGCACATCACCTGCTTCAAATCCGCTAACAGTTGATAATTGACCGCTCCCTTTAATAAACGAAACATAGATGGTCGAATTTGCCTCTGGATTAACAGTAGGTGCGTTAATGACAGCGTGTGCACCCAAGTCGCCAAAGCCTTCCCCGTAAGCAATAAGTGCATCATTTGCATCCAAAGCAACTGAGTAATAACGCAGTTCATCTATCCAACCCTTGAACAGATTGCTACCATCTTCTGCCCCTCCAATTCCGATATCGGAATCATCTTTTAGCGGAGTCTTGCTTAATTCGAGAATTCCGGCAGGTTTGCCGTTCAGGAAAGAGCGTATATAGACACCATCATAGGTGGAAAGAAAACAACTCCATTGGTTTAGCTTATAAAACACAGAACCTGTAGAAGCGTATTGAGATCCTAGTCCATCGGTACGATAGAGAGCTTCCAAACTGGTTCCGCCCGGTTTGATTTGGAAAAGATACGAGTAATTGGTTGATTCACGCTTGCTCAGAAGTTGAGCGTAGTCGTCAGGTAATCCATTGGTTTTGAACCAAAGAAGAATGCTGTAAGATGAAGTGACCTGAAATTTTCGATTTCCCTCTAAAACTGCAAAACCAGTTCCTTCACTTATATCCATTGAGAACTTGGAAAGTGCGTTACCGTCTTCTTCCTTCCCCCAATTACCCAGGTTCATAAAAAGGGGACTTCCCCCAATAACAGAATCTTGTACCACCGATCCATTGCCTTCGTCAAAGGACCATCTGCCCAACAGATCATCTTCCCTGACTAATCCAAACAGGGTTCCAAAACTGAGCAGAGCACCGCTAAGTGCTAGGCAGATCAGATTCAAAAGGCGCATCTTGTTTCAATATAGCAGAAAAAGTGCCTTTAAATCAAACTTACATGCGCATGTGAGCAAGTAATTTATAAAGAACTACAAAAATGAGAAGAAATATAGTAACTTATAAAAGTTATTTTATAAATTATAATACAGTTATAGTCCTGCAGATTTTGCCTCGTACAGGATATATATGCTACTTTAAAATTAGCATTAGTATCTAGAAAAATACATTTATTTTCCTAAAATTTAACCTTAAAAAAAGGAATCCAGTGAGCGTAAAAAAAAGGGGGGATTAGAAAACATCTTCATCGATATTCTCTGCATATTCATCATATGTGTCAAATGAAGAGCTCGATTCATCTAAATCATTGTTGTTTTCCTTGGTTATTTTATAGCCATTAATCGAGGTAAACCACTTAGTAGTTCCGTCTTTTCCTTGCCATTCCCGCCCATTGATCCGCGACTGTATTTGGACTAGGTCTCCCACTTTTAATTCTTTGCTTAATTCAATATTTTCTTTGGTAAATTCTACTGGAATTGGGTTGTCCCAGCGTCCGTCACCAGTCTCGATCACAACTTGGTGTTTTCGGAAACCATTGCTGCCAAACTCCCTTACCTCATCAATAAATTTTACTTTTCCAGAAATTGTAACTTCGTTCATGATCTTTTTGTAATTAAAAAACAATACATCGTCTAGAATTGGTTATTAACAACAAAAACAAATTAAAAACTTGCAAGGAGAGAGTACCAAGCGTGCTTTTATTAATTTTTCTACTTGCAGGTATAATTAATATTTTCCATTTAATTGTTTATTTATGAATGAATTATCTAGTGTTTTATTTGTAGATGATGAGGAATCTGTTCTTAAAGGCATTGATTTAAATTTAAGGAGAAAATACAATTTAACTTTAGTATCCTCGGCTGAACGAGCCCTGGAAGTAATCCGTCAGGGAGATCGATTCTCTGTAGCTGTTGTCGATTATGTAATGCCCTCGATGAATGGGGCAGATTTGTTGAAAGAGATTCGTCGGATCGACCAATCGATGGTTGCGATTTTATTGACGGGGGCCACCAATTACGATTTTGCGAGTGATTTCGTGCGACAAGGTGGAGCCTTTCGATTGCTTAGTAAACCCTGCCCTCCCGCTGAATTGATTGAAAATATTGATGCGGCTTTGCTGTATTATAACCAAGTTGCAGAAGAGGATCATTCCCTTGGCCAGATTATGAACTCGGTTGTTCGGTCTTTTACTTCGGTACTTGCTGCGGCCCTGCCTTTGTATTTTGGTCGATCTCAAAGAGTCATGAGAATGGCTACTGAAATTGCCAAGAAATTAGGATTGAGGTCAATATGGAGACTGGATCCGGCTTGCGTTTTTTCCCACCTCGGTTTTGCCACCTTGCCTCCGGATGTTCAATTACGAGCCTACCAAAATGATGGGGTAAAGCCTCACGAGTTAGAGCTAATTTCCAACTTTGGAGAGTTCACAAAAGAGATGTTGTCCAGTATACCTAAGATGCATGAGGTTATGAATGTGGTGGATTTAATCAGTGAGGATTACAACAATTCGAATGATGATAACAAGGATTCTGCAAAATTAGCATCGGTGATTCGCCTGTCTAAGCACTATGACTTTTATGCAAGTAAGGGGGAAAGCAGGCCAATGATTTTTGAATCTATTCTTAAAAATAAATCCATCTATTTTAGGGATGCACTCAATGTCTTGAGTGAAATTAGGCCCCATACACATGGAGGTCCACAAGTGATATCCATCGAAACAAGAGAGTTGGAAAAGGGTATGCGATTGCAGGAAGATTTGTTTTTGGAAAGTGGTACTTTATTTGCCCCTCAAGGGTCGATTGTAAACCCCCCTCTTTTGTATGTGATGAATAATTATAGAATTTGTTCCATTAAAGATCCTTTCCCGCAAAGAATTATGGTTAGCCAAGGTTCGAGTTTCGAGAACGAAACATAAAAATAAAATCGTTCTTTCAATAGCGGACTAACCAATCCTTTTTGGGGAAAGAGTATTGGCAAAGTGTTTGCCAATGGTTCGATTCCTTATTTTGCTCCAAGGATGTCCCATTCGAGTTTTAGAAATTTCTTGGTGGTGAGTTTATCTATTTTTTGCCACTTTCAGGCTTGGTCTGTGAATGCACCTGGTCATCCGAATGCTGCTGCTTCCCCAGACTTTGACGGGATGTGGCGTGGGTTTGATCCTAGGTCAGACCCTTTGGAAACGGAAATACTCAAGCAATGGGAAGAAGACAGTGTAGTCATGAAAATCATTCGATATCGGATCGGAAAATTTAAGGGTCAAAAATCAATCATGGCAGGCGTTTATGGATATCCCAAAGGACAAATTGGGTTGCCAGGCTTACTTCAGGTTCATGGGGGAGGACAGTATGCTCACTCCAATGCGGTGCTGACCAACGCCAAACGGGGTTATGCTACACTCTCCATTGCCTGGGCTGGTCGGATTTCCGCACCTGAATACACTGTTTCACCCAAGGAAGTAAAATTATTTTGGGAAGGAAAAAAAGATAATCCAGAATATAAACTAACCACTGATTGGGGAGCCTTAGATGGCTATCATGCACCGAGTCGATATGGGAGGGATGCCTTTGCTTCCCTGCCGGTAGCTGATTGGACGCTTGATTCGGTAAAGTCTCCCCGCAATAGTTCGTGGTTCCTCGTGGCTATGGCCGGTCGTAGGGGTTTGACCTTTCTGGAACAACAACCAGAGGTGGACGGTTCCAAGCTAGGGGTTTATGGCCATTCAATGGGAGGCAAGGTCACGGTTATGATTGCCGGGGCCGACCGCAGGGTTAAGGCAGCCGTTCCTTCCTGCGGTGGTATTAGTGATCGCTATTCAGAGGATGATTTACACTTGGCGACGGTGAGTGATCCACCCAGCTTGGAGAGAATCGATGCACCGGTCCTGTTTCTTAGTCCATCCAACGATTTTCACGGACGGATCAATGATCTGGAAACGGCGGTTAACGAGATTAAGTCCAAGGAGTGGAGAGTCTCCTGCTCTCCGCATCATAATCATCAGGACTCTCCAGAATATGAAGGGCTCACTCAACTATGGTTTGACCAGCACTTGCAATCTAAGTTTCGGGTACCTGCCACCCCACAGGCCAGGTTAGAACTGAAGGATGGCCAACTGCCCAGGCTCTTAGTCAAAGGGGACAACTCAAGAAAGATTCAAAAGATCGAAGTTTATTTTACCCAGCAGGGGATTTTGCAGGAACGGGGTAAGGCAAAAGACGACTCGGCGAATACCAAGCACAGGTTTTGGAAGTTTGTTCAACCTCAAAGATCCGATCAGGAAAACCAGTGGATTGCTCCTTTACCGGTATTTGATACCCATCGTCCGCTGTGGGCATTTGCCAATGTTTTCTATCGCACGGACGAGACGATTAGCGGAGCTGGGTATTATTATGGTACTTACCAGACCGACTCCTTTGTCTTATCTTCCCTTTTGCAAACGGTATCTGCAGAGGATCTGCAACAATCAGGCACCATCTTTTCTCCTGTAACCAATAATATGATAGCTGAATTTTCGGATAACTGGAAACAAGATTGGTTTGCTTACAACCAGAAGAAATGGGGGGTGCGGACTAACAAATTGCACGAACCCACTTGGGGTGCTCCCAGTGCTCAGGCACGGATCAGTCTAGAGGTGAAAAGCGATTTTGCTAACAAGATGGTTCTCTGGATTGACGGTTATGGGATTGAAATAAAACTCTTGGGCAGTGGCTCCTGGCAACGGTTCAGTTTTCCTGCCACTGCCTTTAAAAACAGTGATGGTGAGGGTCTGAGCAACTGGGAAGGAATCAAGGAATTTCGCCTTGATGATACCGAGAAACTATTTGTTCCCCGAGGGAGTTCCGCCAAAGCGTTGGCGATTGGTTCGCCCTGGCAGGGTAATCCTCCTCAATTTCGGAATCTTTGCTGGATCCAGTAAGGCGTAGCGGAGGGACCGCTTCCATTTTGGAGATTTGACAGCCCAACATCCAAGTCCTTAGTATATTCGACATGCCCCTTGCCAAACCCAAAGTTCTCTTTGTTGATGACGAACCTGCAATTCTTAAAGGATTTAAACTCAACCTAGGAAGGAAATATCAGGTGTTCTTGGCTGAATCTGGCCGGGATGGACTTCGTATCCTCGAAGAGGATGGTCCTTTTCAGGTTATCGTATCGGACTTCTCGATGCCTGGAATGAATGGGGCCGACTTTCTCGAAAAATTTCGGGAAAAAAATAAGGAAGTTGTGACGATGTTGCTCACTGGGCAGGCTAATTTTGATGATTTGTGCGAAGTGGTTCGCCGGGGCGAGATTTTTCGTTTGCTCGGGAAACCCTGTTCTCCGGAAACCTTGGACAAAAATCTGCAACAAGCACTTCGCCAATTTGAATTAATCTCTGCGGAAAAAGAACTTTTGGAAAAAACCCTCAATGGAGCAATTGGGGCTATGACCTCTCTTTTATCTGCGGCCAATCCTCTCTTTTTTGGTCGTGCCCAGCGTGTCAAAGCACTTGCCCGTGAGATTGCTAAGGAAATGAGCGTTGCCCATGAATGGAGGTTGGAGGTTGCTTCCGACTTTTGTTATCTTGGATATCTCACTCTCCCTGAAGCCTCCCAACAAAAGGTTTATGATGGGGAAGATCTCGGTGCAAAGATTGAAAAAGTTGTCGCCGGATTCCCGAAATTTGTCAGTGACTTGCTCCAGGATATTCCTCGACTTAATAAAATCCGCAAAATTATCGAGTTGATTTCATCAGACTACCAAGACTCCGACGACGAATTTGCAGAAGAGCACCGGATTGCTTCCATTATCCGCTTGGCGCAAGAGTATGATATTTTGGAATCGAAAGGATTGTCCAAGGGAGAAATTTTTGAAAAAATCCGTTTGTTGGAATCTACTTTTCTTCCAGGTGGTATTGATGCACTCGCCAACACTCGGGAATTGAGCGGAGGTTTCATGGAGGCCAATCAGGTATCTCCCGCCGAACTTAAACCAGGCATGCGCCTGATGGAGGAACTCCGGCTGGCGGATGGAAAGATGCTGGCCCCATTGGGGGCGATCATTAGCCTGTCTTTTGTCCAGACCATCCAAAGTCATTTGGCGGCTCTGGGAGATTCAGTATTTCCTGAATCGATCGAAGTGCTGGCCTGACTTTGGTCAGTCAACTTACCTCATAGGCTCCACTCGAGCATCCGTTCAATGGGCCGTTTCGCCCGTTCGATCAAATCTGGACTCAAGGAAATCTCGGGGGAACCTTCCTCCAGGCAACGGAGCAGTTTTGGCAAAGTGTTCATTTTCATATACCTGCAGTCATTACAGGCACAATGACCAGTCGGGCCTGCAACAAATTGTTTGTCGGGTAATTCACGGGTAAGACGATGCATCATTCCGGATTCCGTTAAAATGATAAAGGTCTCGGACGGATGAGTTTGGCAATAGGAAACCATTTTTTCTGTACTACATACTTCATCAGCTAAATCCCTGACTGATTGAATGCATTCCGGATGGGCCACGACGGGAGCATCAGGATATTCCAGTCGGCACCGCTCAATTGATTCCTTGGTGAAGAGAACATGGGCATAACAACTACCCGGCCAGAGACGCATTTTTCGCCCCGTTTGTCCCATCACCCATTGGCCTAGATTTTGATCGGGCACAAATAAAATCTCGCGGTCTTCAGGTACTTGGTTGACGATCTTTACCGCATTCCCACTGGTACAAATTACATCACTTAGTCCTTTGACTGCAGCCGAACAGTTGACATAGGCAACGACATATAAGTCCGGGTTTTGCTCGCGGTACTTGGCCAACTGGTCGGCCGGGCAGGAATCCGAGAGGGAGCATCCAGCGTCCAGATCTGGCAGGAGTACGGTTTTGGAAGGATTTAGAATTTTGGCAGTTTCGGCCATGAAGTGCACCCCGCAAAAGACGATGGCTTCGGCATCTGTTTCCGCAGCCTGCCGGGCAAGTCCGAGCGAGTCTCCCACATAATCTGCCACTGCCTGAATTGGTTCGATCTGATAATTGTGGCAGAGTAGAACCGCATTCTTCTCTTTTTTGAGACGGATGACTTCATCCTGTTGCTCAGAGAGGGCAGCACCTTCCTTTGATCGACGGAAGACTTGTAGGGGTGGGGAAGAAGAGATGGCCATGAAAAGAAAAAGTTAGGAGTTTTTGGAGCAAACTCCCTTGTCAGTAAAAGTAGGGCAACTCGCTTGTACCTGCAGGCGTTGGTCATTGACCTTGAGGCCGAGTTTTTCCGAGACTGTTCGGCCATACCATTCCATAAAAGGGGCATCGACATCGAAGATCTTATCGCAGTCCGAACAGATGACTTGGGCCTTAAAGGAGGCACTCGATTCATTCAAGGCATAGAATTTGTTATCCTGCCCGACATCTATTTTTCGCACCGTTCCACTATCCACCAATAAGGGCAAGCAACGATAGACAGTGGCACGGGATACGGTTTCGTCCATTTTACGGGCGTCCTGTAATAATTGATCAGCGGTAAAGTGCCCGGACTGTCGAAAAAGTGCCTCGAAGACTGCCTTTCGTTGTCCAGTCATGCGCAAACCTTGGCTTATTAAATAGTCGGAAAAACTTTCCCATGATGCTTGGTCAGGCTTGGCCATAGTTTTGTTCTTTCTTTTATGTCTGCTCTCAGGGATGAGGTCAAATCTATTGAGACGAATTTGAGAATAGTCCTTTTTCTCTTACATTCTTGGCACAATCTAGGGAAAGAGATAAGAGATGGAGGTATGTCGATCAAGATAAACGACCAAGTGATTCCAGACTGGGCGATCGAGCGCCAAGCCGAAGCCCTTTTTGAAAATGTCGCCCGGGGAATGCCGGGTAAACCCCGGGAGATCGTTATGATCTCTGCCCTCGATCTGGCCAAGGAACGCCTGATTGATCAGGCCCTTATGGCTCAGGAAAGCAGAAAACGTAAGTATAAAGTGGATTCGGTTGAACTGCAAAAGAAGATCAAGTTGTGGATGAAGCAAAACGGAGGTAAAAAAGCTTTTACGAAAATAAATAACCCCATGATCCAAAACCATGATGACTTGAAGCGGGAATTATCTGATCAAATGCGTTTTAATCAATTACTGGAGGAGGAATCACAGTGCGAGCCCGTTTCTGAAGCAGATGCTCTGAAGTATTATGAGGACAGACCGGAACTTTTTCGGACCGAGGAAATGCTGTCTGCTTCCCATCTCCTTAAAATGGCAAAAACGGATGAGGAATTTGAGAAGGCTCTGGAAAATGTCAAAGTTCTGCGCGAACGTCTGCAAAAGGGGGAAGACTTTACCGATTTGGTACGGACGGAGTCGGATGACAAAGGAAATGAAGGAAACCTTGGAACTTTTGGACGGGGCAGAATGGTCCCAGAGTTCGAGGAGGCGGCCTATGCCCTGAAAGCGGGGGAATTGAGCGAACCTGTTCGTACCCAGTTTGGTTGGCACCTCATTCAATTGCACGAGCGAATCCCCGAAAAGGTTACTCCTTTTGAAGAGATTAAGGACAAAGTGGTTGCCTATTTGACCGAACGAAAAAAGGACAAAGTATTTGAAGACTTCCTCGATGGACTAAAAGCTCAGGCTACCATCGAAGAGATAACAGGGATTTGATCAATCTCTGCCTAGACCCTCGAGTATGCTCAGGGTACTTTCTGATTTATTGAGGGCGTAGAGATGGTAGCCTGGAGCACCCTTAGCCAAAAGGTCTTTAATTTGGGATAGGGCCCAATCCGCCCCCACTGAAGGTTGATCGGAATCATTCTTGCCCTCCAGGCTCTTTTCCAATTCTAAAGGAAGACTGGCTTCGCACATCGCACAAAATCTTCGCACCTGTCCGATTGAGAGGACAGGTAACAGTCCTGGTAGCACGGGAATTTCAATCCCGGCATTTCGACATCTGATCACGAAATCATGGTAGACAGAATTTTCGAAAAATAATTGAGTGGTGATAAAGTCCGCTCCTGCATCCACTTTGGTTTTAAGATTTTTCAGGTCGGTCTCAGCGGAATCTGCTTCGGGATGTTTTTCTGGATACCCGCCCACTCCTATTCCAAATTCGGGAAAATTGTCCCGGATCAGGGATACGAGATCTGATCCATAGGATAAACCTCCAGGTACCGGTTTGAAAGTGGTTTCTCCCTGAGGGGGATCGCCCCGCAAAGCCATGACATTTCGGAAACCTGCATGAGCAAATTCCTCGAGAATATCCAGAAGTTCATCCCGGGTATGTCCCACGCAGGTTAGATGGGGCATCACTTCAAAACCGTGTTCCTCCTGCAGAAGTTTGGCATAGCGCAGTGTGGTTGTCCGGGTGCCTCCTCCCGCACCGTAAGTAATGGATACAAAGTCCGGTTGGTAGGGCCGTATTAAAGCGGCTGTCTTGAGCATCCGCTTCCCTCCCGCTTCGTCTTTGGGCGGAAAAAATTCCACCGAAAATAAAGGCTTTTCCTGCGTGAAACGCTCCTTGAGTGATCGACCTATGCTCATATACATATCAACGTATCATGATGCGTTGATGCGTACAAGAAAGAATGGGGTAGGTTATGGGTTTTTGCGGGCACTCAAATTTAAGTTATTGATCGCTTGAAGGTAGCGAGCAACCCGGGGTTGTGGTGCCAGGCTTTGGGCACGTTCGAGCAGATCGGATGCTTTTTGGTATTCTTTTGTGCCCACTAGCATACGACCATGTTCGATCAGAGCATCCACTTCGAAATCGGGCAATTTTGCTGCCCGTTCAAACCGAAGGGCTGCCTTGGCGTAGTCGAGTTCTTCCATGGCTAATTTGGCGGAGAGAATCAAGGCTTCTCCGTCCAAAGGTTGCTTGGTAATCAATTCTTCCAAAAGATCGGCTGCTTCCTTGCGTTTGCCTGTGACCAGACGCACTTCTGCTTGGAGCATACGTATTTCCCGTTCGTCAGCATCAGAATATCCTTTGCCAAAAGTTTTTTCGATCTCCTCCAGATACCTAAAGCCGGCACCATAAGATCCGCGGTTGATCAAAACCTTCGCTGCCCGGGCATAGCGGGCAAGACTGAGCTTTTCCTTCTTGGCAAGCGATTGCTGGTATGCGGATAAGGATAAGTGGTGCAATCCGAGGTTGTGATAGAGATCGCCCAGGGAGAGTGTACCAGCAGCATCGAGTTGGTTCATTCTCCGGAGGGTTTCCAGGGCGATGACCGCATCTTCCTCTCTCCCCATTCCCTGGAGAGCGGATGCCCGTGCTTTGTGGCAGAATAAATCATTAGGTTTGGACTCGAGCAGTTCATCTAGCAAGGCGAGAGCTTCGGCAAACCGGTTGGTCGAAAGCAGGCAGTTAACCAACCCGTTACGGGCATCAATACTGTCCGGGTGCAATAAAATGGCCATCCGGTAAGCATTTTCGGCGGATACCACCCTTCCGAGGGAAAGGTGGCAATATCCCAATGCAACATAGCTTATTCCATCCGCTTCTCCCAGGCTGATCGCTTTGGCGAGGTTTTGGGAAGCGGCATCGAGTTTACCCAGGCTCAATTGGACAAAACCCAAGTTTTTGCGGGCTCGTAAAAAGGAAGGGAATTTTTTCAGAGCCTGTTCATAAGTCTGTTCGGACCGGGTTAGCCTGCCCAGTTGATAAAACATTGTGCCCAAGGCAAAATCAAGGGCGGCACTGGTTTTATCATTGATCTTGGATTCGAGATAGAGAGTCGCTTCTTCCAGTTGGTTTTCCGCCTTGGCCACCACCTCCCGCAGGATGAACTGTTCGGATTTGTCGATTCTTGGCTCCACTTCGCTGCGAAATCCATAATCCCCCATGAATCCGCGCACAAATGCAGGATCATTCCAAAAGTCCTGAGTTAATTCGGGCGGAGGAGCTTTACCGATGACAGCGAGGGGAAAAGCAGCCAGAAAAAGATAGGAATACAAAACTTTCTTCATTTGAGCATGGAAAAACGGACAGGCAGGTAAAACTCCACTTTTACCGGTTTACCGTTGCGGGTGGGAGGTTCATAGACCGAACCCTCGGCCGCTTTGCGGGATGCCTCGATAAAGTCGGGATGGGTCGCCGATACTGTTTCCAGTACCTTAACCCGGCCGGTTTCATTAATTTGTACCAATAGTTTAACTTCTCCCTCAAGGCCTTTTCGTTGAAGGTGCGAAGGATAGACCAGGCTGCCTCGTTTGATGACGGCGGGATTTTTGTCCAGTTCGTGCATCGCAAAGACCAGTTCGGATGCAAACCCTGCGGGTGCCGGATTAAAAGTGGCCAGAGAAAATGCAGCCCGGAAATCACCCGGACCAACTTCAAGTGTGGTGACACTTGGCTGGTTGAGCAATGGAACGGCTTGGCTTTCCAAGGCAGGTGCAGGAAGTTCAAGCTGTTTGGTCACTTCTTTTTCCATTGCTGTCTGCGGGGGTGGGGGCGGTGTGTAAGTGGGCACATCAGCAGGGCGGACAGTCCACTCTTCTGGCCGGACAAATTCAGAGAGGGGGAGTAGGCAAAACAACCCAAAAGATACGAGGATGGACAGACCGATACTCTTCGTCCGCAAATGCGGAAGCGGTTCGGTTTCTACTCCAGGGGTCCAGTCCAGTTCAGCTACCTCTTTCATTGGCTGAGAGGGCTTAGTTTTACGGCCTGAGCTCCGCCAAGCATAGCCTGGTCCATCACCTGGGTGGCCAGTCCTGCCCGGGCGCCTGGGGATACCCGTACCAATACTGATGGTTTTTTCTCGGCCGTTCGGCTGCGCACCAGTGGCACAATCTGTTCCAATCCAATGACCATGCCATCCTGTAATAATTGTCCGGAAGCGGGAAGATCAAAAGCCAACGGCTCTTCCAAATTGGACGAAGCGGAGGCGGTGTCCTTATGTTTCGGGGTAATACCAATCTCATTGACGAAGGAAGTGGCCACAATAAAGAAAATCAGCAGAATGAAGACCAGATCAATCAGGGGAGACACATTGATCTCGGTGTTTTCAGGTTCCTGTGCCAGTCTTCTCCTCATGCTCTGGGCTTGCGGGTGGCAATGGATACCGCACTGGATTTCTTTCGGGCCTGAGCCACGATTTTGGCAAGAATGGAAGCGTCTGCCCATTGGTCCACCTGAATGACCACTGGTTTGCCCCGGTCCTTGCTCGCTTGTTCCACCAATCCGGGGATTTCATCGAGTTGCACGGTGGATCCGGCATATTTGATTTCATTCTCTGCGGAGAGGGCAAAAAGAACCGCATTTTTTTCGAGGGTTTTTCCGGTGACCGCTTGGGGACGGATTACCTCAATGCCGGGCAGGGTGACAAAGGTCGCGGATACGATAAAGAAAATGAGGAGAATGAAGACCACATCGATCAAGGGGGATACATTGATTGCATCTGCCTCGACAGATTCAGTAGTTTTTGCGGTTCTTCCTTTCATCGAGTCAAAGAACTGGATACCTGACGCAGGGAAAGACTCTCCAGGCGGTTGATGCACTGCAACCAATCCTTTTTCCGGCGTTTGAGCAGATGAACCAGGGCAATCGCCGGGATAGCAATGAGCAGACCGGCTTGCGTGGTGACCAGGGCCTGGGATATTCCACCTGCGACCAAATCCATTTTATAACTGTCCTGCATGCTTAACCCGTCGAAGGTTCTTAACATTCCCGCAACCGTTCCCAGAAGTCCGATCAGCGGGGCGGATGTGGCCAGTACGAAGAGAAAGCGCAACCGTCTGTTCAGGTAGGAGGATTCCGCCATTCTAACCTGATCAAAACGTTTACGGGTTTCCTCACGGTCGTTGTGATCGGCCAGACAGAACCGGATGATCCGGTCAACCCGTCCGCCCCCTTTGAACGCCCCCCACCGCTCCCGGGGGAATGCGGTCAGATCGGTCGGTATTACCGCCCGCAAACGGAGCCAAAGATCGAAAGATAAATAATAGAGGTAAAGTGCGAGCAGACCAAGTGCTGGCATCAGTGCACCGCCCTTTTCCCAGACAAAACTAGCCTGATCCATGAATTCAATCAATGGATCCATCCTTTTTTTGGGGTTGAACAGGTTCCTTGGGTGCTTCCTTTTTCAAATGGACCAGTCTGGCGGAAAATCCTTCCATCTTCGAAACTAGGCCCTGCAACCTCCGGGAAAGCAGGGAATGGGCAATCAGGGAGGGTATGGCGGTGATCAGGCCAAATTTCGTGGTGACCAGGGCTTCTGAAATTCCCCGGGCAAGCTCACTGTTTTCCGGGTTGGCAAAATTAGTGATCTGGCGGAAGACATCGATCATACCGGTGACGGTTCCGAGCAAGCCAAGCAGCGGTGCAGTGGCCGCAGTGATCGCAATCAGGGGCATACCCTTTTCCAGTCTCGCCTGCCAGTCAATTATGATTTCATAAAGGATTTCCTCGAGAATTTCGGGCTTGTTTCCACGGTATCCCTGAGCAGTCTTACGAAGTAATTCGAAGGGTCCGCCAAAATTTCCTGCGAGAGTGACCGGTCCACGAGGGAAGGGAATCCGTAAAATCTGTACGGCCTTAAACAGGGCGATCAGTATGGATGCGAGGGCAAAAAATAGGATCGGATAAATCCAGATACCTCCTTTCTGCATCTCCTCGATGAGGGTCGGTTCACTCCCCTCAATCACCATAGCCTTACCTAGGCTGGGATCCATAGGCAGAACGGAGAGAATGCCGGAACTTGCCTGAAGGGACTGACCGATCAGTTGGGAGCTCGACTGGTTGGCCACCAGCAACCGGGGAGGAGTATTTCTTCGTACAGAGTCCGGTGTCATCTCCATGGTTGAGTCTTCCCCACGATCATAACTCTTGTCTAAAAATCCGGAACTTCCGGCATTGCCCCGAAAATAAAGAACCGGGCCTATCGTCCAAAAAGTACCTGTTTCCCGGATACCTTCCGGTGGCACGATGGCGTCCCCCGAATAAACCCCTCCGCCTGCCTGTTGTAAAAGTGCTGTGGTGGAGAGTTCGGCTAGTTCAAGGTACGCGGTAAAGGAACTTGCCCGATCTCCCTTTTCCTTGGCTAATGCGGTGGAAAGCTTGTCTGCATAAAGGATGCGCTCAGATGAGGGAATTGACTGGGTCCATCCACGTGCATAGTCCTTGAGCATTCGGAGGGAGTTCTCCAGGCTTGCCTCATTTTCACGAACCTCTTCCTTTAATTGGTGTAGGCTGGCGTCCCGGTTGTCTCGCTGGCGTAGCCGGCGGTCAATCTCTGATCTTTTATCCCGGGCCTCCCGTTCAAGCTGGGCAACCTCTTGAACCAGCGGAGTTTTTTCCTCCTCAATTTGTCCACGCAGTTGCGACAATCGCTGGATGGAATCTTTCAGGTCATTACGGGCCCCGGTCCGGACCTGCTGGACCGACTGGGCAGTGAGAATTGCACCACCCAGGAGTAGGCACGCCGAGCTAAATATGGTCTTTATCACGGATCGATCCTCTCCGGGCTGAGAACGGGAAGTTCCAAGAACCTAGGCATCGCCCGGTTATTAAGCATGTCGACCCCGGTGGAGATTTCACGGGCCAGTCCGTCCGACCGGGTCCATTTCCACCCTTGATCTCCGGGTTGTCCATATCCCGCAACTGTGCCCGATTCATTGACAAAATAGGCGGCTCCCAAACCAAAATACATAACCTGGAATTCGCGGGATTGATTGTCGTCCAAAGTGAACTCCTGTCTTTCCAGAGTGACGGACTTGTGGAAGTTTTGCATCGCCTGCAGCAGCGAAACCAAAGCATCCACTCTTTGACGAAGGGGTGGCATAGTCATTCCCTTTGTCGGGACGAGTTTTTTTCGGTAGGGTGCCAGACGATCGGCTAGGGGAGTGGGGAGAAGGGAGAAGGCACGATCCAGTTTGGCCGCCGCCCGGTCAATTCCGCGGTGCAAAGACCCCATGGCCTGTAGGGCTTCCTCTTTACGGGCGAGTAAATCTTCCCGTTGCTTGGCCGCCCCTACCGCTTCTTCCTCGGTCTCTTTTAGTTTGGCATTTAATTCGGCCATCTCTGCTGTAAGTGCCTGTTGGAGATCAAGGAGGGTCGATTTTTCCAAGTCCCACTCGTTTTCCTCTTCTGAAATCAAGCGTTCAGTTGCCACCCATTCTCCGATGATAGCGTGGGTCTCTTTAACCTCTGCTCGCATTCCCGTGGCATTGGCCAGCAGATAGCCAACTAGGAATTTGCAAAACAGGGAACGAGCATTCATCAGAAAAAGACTACCACCATACCCTAAGCCTTTTACGATGAAAAGCACTTTATTGAGACTGAATCTCAATAAAGGTGTGTTATCTTTGAAAAAAGACTCTGCAGGTAAGGAGCAAACAGGAGAGAATTACTTCTTTTGGTTTTCTTTCTTCGTTTTACACTCGGACTTTTTACACTCGGACTTTTTTTCCGGCTGCTTACTAGATGGTAGGTCTTTCTGGTTTGTTTGACGGGTTTGGTGCAAATTACGCTGTTGCTCATGAAACTTTCTCTGTGCAATACGGTTTTGTTCAGCCAGCTTGATTGCGTGTTCCCGGATTTTGGCAGCCTCCGATTCAAGGGTCTTTGCCCTTTTACTCAAGAATTCTTTCCTCTGCTTGGACTCCCTGGAGTCGTTATGGGGTTCCAGATCAAGAAGATCGAGTTTCATCCGGGCCTCAAATGCATGCATCTTCAACTGTTCGTATTGCCGGAGGAGTAGGGAAGAATCAATCTGGTGGAGGCGTTGCTCTATGTTGGGATGCATCGGTTGGTGCTGATGCCCAAGAAGAGGCAACAAGGCGAAACTTAAAAAAAACAAAAGCGGGGGTATAGAGTAATGAATCATGAGGTCTTGGGGTTAAATTAGAAGAGCATCAATAAGAGTTTACCTTTGAGCAAATCAATAAAGTAATCTTTCAGGACCCAAAACTCGGTTGATTATAGATCAAAAACTGTGAAACTTGGATGGATGATACACACGGTAAAACTTAGCTTTATCGATTTTGCCATAAAACTTGCCTTTTTTCTTTTCATACAAGTCATGCTGGTATGCTCTTCCTTGGGAAATGTGGGAGGAGATTCCATCGCCAGACCCAATGTTTTGTTTTTGGCGGTGGACGATCTCAGACCCGAATTGGGTGCCTATGGATCCCAAATCAAAACCCCGAATATGGACAGGCTGGCATCTAAAGGCATGATCTTTGAACGGGCTTATTGTCAACAGGCAGTTTGTGGGGCATCGAGGTTGTCCATCATGAGTGGTATCTACCCCACGCTCAGCAGGGAACAAACTTATCATGTTGAGAACTGGAGAAAGCGTCACCCCAACCTTATCACACTTAACCAGTACTTTAAAGAACAGGGATACCAAACGATTGGACTTGGGAAAATCTATCACGGTGACTCCGGCCCGGGCGTGGACCCCAAGAACTGGACCGAATGGATCAAGGTTCAATCGAATGGGCACTACCTGAGACAAGAAAATATCGAGTTGTTGCGAAAAGCACGTTCCGAAAAAAAAGGTGGGGATCCCAAAGATCCGCCCAAGGGGCCTATGACAGAAAGTGCCGATGTCCCTGATGATGCTTACTTGGATGGGAAACGGGCGGATAGGGCGATCCAAATCCTCAGGGATTTATCTCAAAACTCAAAACAGCCGTTCTTTTTGGCGGTTGGTCTGAGTAAGCCCCATCTGCCATTTTGTGCTCCCCAAAAATATTGGAATCTTTATGACCGGGGTGCTTTTACAATGCCTCCCAATACTAAAATCCCCCCCGGCTATCCTGCTCATGCCGCTAATTTAAAGGCCATGGAAATGAATAAATACAGTGATTATGAAGGGAGGGGTCCTAAGGATTTTTCGGATTCGACCAATCGAAGGCTTCTTCATGGATATGCCGCTGCTACCAGTTATGTCGATGCCTGCGTGGGGAGAGTGCTTAATGCCTTGGAAGAGAGCGGTCTTGCTCAAAATACGGTTGTGGTGCTCTGGGGTGATCATGGATGGAAACTGGGTGATCATTCCAGTTGGTGTAAACATACCAATTTCGAGTGCGATACCCGTGTTCCCTTGATTATTTTTGATCCCCGTGAGGAAGGAGGAAAAAGAACATCCCGTTTGATCGAACTGATTGATCTCTATCCAACTCTATGTGACTTTGCGGGATTGCCTATTCCCCAACATTGCCAAGGGCGAAGTTTTAGGAGGTTGTTGAAAGATCCTGAGGCAGGTCATCGCTATGATGCCTACAGCTCTTATCCGGCACATCAGTCCATGGGACACAGCATCCGTTTTAAGAATTATCGATACACCGAATGGAGAGATGCCCAAGGAGAAGTTAAGGCCAATGTGCTTACCGATCTTGCCGCCGATCCAGGAGAGGAAACCAATGTAAAGGATGCACCGGATCATGCAGATGCCCTTTCATATGGAATGGAGAGGTTGCAAGTTCGAATCAATCAAGCGCTGGAATCTTCCTACTCGAAGGAGAAAAAAGAATTTTCACCATCGGTTGTTAAAATTAGTGTAGATCACGAAAAAGTCGCTCAGGAAATCAGGGGGTTTGGGGGTTCCATTGCTTTTTGGGGGACAAATCCCTCGGATGAGGCGATGCAGTATGCCTTCAAGGAACTGGGAACTTCGATCCTGCGCGTTCAGGGAGAGGTCAAAAAAAATGGCAACGGCGAGCACTCTAAAGAAGTCCTGCAACGGGCAATGAAAATCAATCCTAATCTCGAGGTGCTGCTCACTTTTTGGCAACCTCGGTCTCCTGAACTGTTAGATGTATCTGACTGGTTGGACATTGTTGAATGGAGAGGGGGCAAGGTCTTTGTTCTCAAGCAATCCATGGAAGATGCCTGGGCCGAGGAAATTGTTCGCCGGATTCGTGAGCATTTAGAATGGGGAATCAATGTGACCACGCTAGGAGTTCAAAATGAAACCAATTATTCCAACCTAGGTTCCCAAACCTGCATCTGGGATCCCATGCGCTTAAGAAATTTTATTGATAAAAAGCTCAATCCTCTTCTCCAGAAAGCCGGATTAAAGGTAAAAATTGCTGCTCCCGATCTTGCGTATGTGGGATACCAAGGTAGTGAAGTGTCCCGTTTTCTTCCAACGATAAAAAGTGATGCAATCGAGGTGGTTGCCTACCACATGTATGACAGTTACAAGGATGGTATGGACGGGAGTTTATCCGTCCTTCGCGATAACAGCCGTAAAATTGGCCAGATACGTCGGGAGGAATTTAACCAAAAAGAATTTTGGATGACCGAAACCACCGGTGCCCAGTGGAATAATGATGTCTGGCATACCTATGGCTGGTCCCCACAATTAACAGAGTTCGATAAAGCGATCCTTGCCGCCCAGTACGCACATATGAGCCTGGTGGACGCGGAAGCGAATGTGTTCATGTGGTGGGGGCTTATTTATTCTCTAGCCCCTGATCGGGTGAGGGATCCAAAAGTTAGGCAAAAGCACCGTGATGAGGGACTCGTGCTGGTGGAGGAAAAAGCCGGTCCCAGTGGCAGACAGGAGCTGGTGGAGCGGACTAAGAAGTTTTTCATGATTAAACAATACTCGGGGTTTATTACAGATGGATTTCGCAGGATCTCGGTAAATTCGCCCGATCCTCTCTGGGTATCCGCTTATTTTAACAAATCGAAGAAGAGTGGGGTGATCGTGGCAATCAATCCATCCACGCAACCAACATTCTTGGCTTTTACTTTGCCAGAGGGCATGAAAACCACAGAGGCCTATCAAACAGACAACCAACTTGATTGTGAGAAAGTGCCTGCCCGTTCCGTTCTGCCTGGTCGTTCTATTCGAACAATTTTGTATTCCCTTTAGGAGGCGAGCAGACGACGAAGTGTCTCGTCAACCACTTTGGGGTTGGCCTGTCCACGGGTCGCTTTCATCACTGCCCCTTTCAATGCATTAATCGCCCCTTCTTTGCCACCACGAAATTTTTCCGCAGCATCCGGATCGTTGGCAATTGCTTCCGCACAGATTCCTTCGATTTCAGAATCATCCGATTGTTGATCGAGTCCTTTTTCCTTCGCCAGTTCGGTGGCGGATTTTCCAGTGACAAACATTTCCGGGAACAATTCCTTGGCCACATTGTTGGTCAGTTTGCCGTCCTCGATCAAATTGACTAACTCGGCTAGCATTTGCGGGGAAACCGCACAGCTTTGCGGAGTGATTTTTTCCGTTTCCTCCTCCGCAAACTCATCCACCTTATTTGCCTGTGACAATTCACGTAGCAAATCATTCACCACCCAGTTTGCCACCTTTCCAGCCGACTTAGCTAGTCCGGCCGCTTCTTCAAAATAAGCACAGAGCAAATGATCCCCGCAAAGGGCGGAAGTAATGGAGTAGGGCAGGCTCATTTCCTCCTGGTAGCGGCGCTGCTTATCAAAGGGTTTTTCGGGAAGCTCTTTTCGTACGCGATCAATCCATGCCTGATCAATTTGTACAGGCATCAGGTCAGGGTCTGGAAAATAGCGGTAATCATGAGCCATTTCCTTGGTCCGCATCGGGGTGGTATATTTTTGTTCCGGATTCCAACGCCTGGTTTCCTGAATAATGGGAGTGCCTTCCTCAATTGCCCGGATCTGGCGGCGGATTTCATATTCCACCCCGTTTCGTACACCCGATATGGTATTCAAATTTTTCAGTTCCACCTTGGTGCCTAAAGTATTCTCCCCTTTCGGACGGACACTGATGTTGGCATCGCAACGGAGTTGTCCCTTTTCCATATCACAGGCAGAGATTCCGGCAGCGACCAAGGAGTTGCGCAAAGAAGTGAGATAAGCGAACACTTCATCGGGGGTATGCATGTCCGGTTCACTGACAATTTCGAGCAGGGGACATCCCGCCCGGTTGTAATCTACCAAACTGTCCTGTTCGTAGTGGGTGAGTTTTCCCACATCCTCTTCCAAATGAATCCGGGTCAGTTCAACCATGCGGTGCGGTCCCATTCTGGATGGGTTGTCTCCAGCCAGTTCAATTTCCACCTGACCACCCTCGCAGATGGGCTGATCATACTGGGAGATTTGGTAATTCTTGGGCATGTCCGGATAAAAGTAATTTTTCCGGTCCCACTTGCAGACCTCAGCAATTTTACAGTCGAGCAAAAGGCCCACTTTGATCGATTTCTCAATTGCCTCCTCGTTCATCACCGGGAGTGCGCCGGGTAGGCCTAATACTACTGGGTCGGTCAGGGAGTTGGGCGGTTGTCCAAATCCCGTACCCACCCGGGTGAACATTTTTGAGTTGGTGTCCAGTTGGACATGAACCTCAAGACCGATGACTGCTTCGTATTCCATCTCGAAAAATCAAAGATTGGGGGCTTTCTGGCCGTGCAAATGTTCCCGGTCATAGGCATGAGCAATTTGCAAAAGACTTGATTCCTCAAAAGCCTTGCCGATTAATTGTACCCCAATGGGCAGACCCGAACCGGAAAACCCACTGGGTACTGAAATTCCAGGCAGTCCGGCCAGGTTGGTCGAGATAGTGTAGACATCGGAAAGATACATTGAAATTGGATCATCACTTTTCTCCCCGAATTTAAAAGCAGGAGTGGGCGAGGTTGGGGTGAGGATTGCATCGACCTCGGTAAATGCTTTTTCAAAATCCTGCCGGATCAAGGTGCGGGCTTTTTGGGCCCGTAAATAATAGGCATCGTAATAGCCACTGCTCAGGGCATAGGCACCTAGGATGCAACGGCGCTTGACTTCCGACCCAAAGCCTTCACCCCGGCTCTTGGCGTATACATCCACCGCATTTTCCGCACGCTCACTGCGGGAGGTGTAGCGGATCCCGTCATAGCGGGCAAGGTTGGAAGATGCTTCCGCGGTCGCGATCACATAGTAGACCGGAATAGAAAGATCGGTGGTGGGCAGGCTGACCTCCTTGGTCTGGTATCCAATGGAGCGGTAGTACTCAATCACCTGCTCGATACTTGCCCGTACTTCATCGTCCATCCCGGGACCAAAAAATTCCTTGGGTAATCCCAAAACTTTTGGTTCGGAAGATTTTTTCAGTTCTGCGTAATAGCTGGGCACTTCAGTTGGATAACTGGTGGAATCCAATGAGTCGTGTCCGGAAATAATTTCCAGAAGCAGGGCGGTATCTTCCACGGTTGTAGAAAACGGACCGATCTGATCGAGGGAAGAAGCAAATGCGGCCAGTCCATAACGCGAAACCATCCCATAGGTTGGTTTCATCCCCACTACTCCACAGAGAGATGCGGGTTGTCTGATCGATCCACCTGTGTCCGAACCTAAGGACAGGGGTACTTCACGGGCGGCTACCGCCGCGGAACTGCCCCCACTGCTTCCACCGGGCACACAGTCCAAATTCCAGGGGTTACGGGTTGGTCCATAAGCGGAATTTTCGGTGGAGGACCCCATTGCAAATTCGTCGAGGTTCAATCGACCTGTCACCACGGCTCCCGCTTCTTTTAATTTACGAACTACGGTGGCATCGTAAGGGGAGCGATAGTTTTCCAAAATCTTACTGGCTGCGGTCAGGGGCTGGTCCTTCACTGAGATCACATCCTTCATTCCCACTGGAATCCCATCTAACAGGCTCAATAATTCTCCTCTTGCCCGGCGCTCATCGGATGCTTTTGCCTGAGCGAGAGCATCTTCTTTGTCGATATGGAGGAAAGCATTCACTTTTTCATCGACCGTATCGATCCGGTCGATCATTGCCTGAGTAATTTCCACGGCGGAAACGGTACCAGCCTTTAGGTCCTGGGAAAGCTCGGTCGCCGATTTAAATATGGGAGAATCGCTCGACATCAGAAAACTTCCTTATTCCTCAATCACTTTGGGCACCACCACCTGGTCCTGCCTAGACTGGGGGGCATTTTTCAGAGCCTCTGCTACGGGTAATCCTGACCGTGCTTCATCCTTGTCCCAAACATTATAGCGGGGAAATGCATGAGCAGTCGGTTCAACATTTTCCACATCCAATTCCTGTAACTTATCAAAATATTTGAGCACATCCCCTAGCTGTTTCTGATAAATTGATTTTTCCTCATCGCTCAGTTCGATACGGGCGAGGTTGGCCACATAATCGATATCCATGGGTGTTTGATCGCTCATTTAGTAAACAGTATTAGCTTCGTAATTCGTAACTGGTTTTTTCCCGAATGCCAGAAATCACCCCTTCAAAGGCCTCATTCAATTCTTTCTCCCCGAGTGTGCGGTCAGATGCCCTGAACCGCAGGGTTAGAGCGAGACTCTTTTTACCTTCGGGCAATCCTTTGCCTGCAAATAAGTCGAATATTTGCACGGGATCCACCGCAAATTTTTCCTTTCCCAAACTTTGGGCAATCTCTTCTACTCGGGAACGAACGGTCTCGGCAGGTTCAGATGAATCAACTACCAGGGCAAGATCCTTGATGGCTGGTGGGAAAGTGGAAAAGAGGGAAAAGGATGCTGGTTTCTTTCTCTTGCTCAGTAAAACCGGATCAATCAATAGTTCGGCTGAGAATACTGGTCCCTTTGCTTCCTTTTCCTTACTTAATGAAAGGGAAATGATCCCCAAGTTGATCTCCAGTTTGTTTTTGTGTACATCTCCCAATCGGGCAGAATATCCATCCTGCCAGCTGGCATCATCCGATATGGTGGTCCATAATCCTTTTGGTAGGGATAGACCGGTCGCTTCAACCAGAGACTGAACCTGGTTTTTCATGGCAAAAAAATCAAGGACCGGCTCATCCTTCCATCCACGCTGGTTGGACTGAGCAAAGGCGGAGAATGCCACGCTGATCAGTTCCATATTTCCCCGTGGTCCTGGTCTGAATACCCGTCCGGTCTCGCACACCCGGGTTAAATCGTTGAGGTTTTTCTGGTTGTGAGACAGGGCATCGGTCAGTCCAGGGAGCAAGGACGGACGGATGTGGGTATGATCCGCGGTCAATGGATTCGCCAAAGCCAGTTGGTCGGTGTCGAGATGGGAGAACCATGACTCCACCTCCGTGGCCGAGCGCAGGCTGTAATGGCAACACTCTTGGTATCCCAGTCCGAGCATGTGATCTATTGCAGACTGGCAAAAATCGTAAGATAAATCATTCTCCCGCTCATTAGCAGGGAAAAGAAGTTGACTGCCGGAAAGGTCTTCGGTTCCACGCAACCGTAAATACTCCTCCACCAGATCGATAGGACGATCCACTTCCGAACGGAATGATGGCACGGTCACTTCCCATGGACCGTTTCCGGAAACAGTGAACCCGAGCCTTTTCCACATATCCACCAGATCATCCTTCGTCACAGAAAATCCGCAGGTTTTTTCCACAAAGGAATGTTCGATGGAGATGTTCCTTTCTCCACGGGGAGCAGATCCTACTGAGGCAAAGGTGGGGGCCAATTCGCCCCCTGCAGTTTCAATGATTAAATCAATCGCCCGACGCGCGGCATATTCCACCCCTGCCGGATCCACATCCCTCGAAAACCGCTGGGAACTGTCACTATGCAAGCCCAGTCTGCGCGCAGTTGAACGAACGGAGCCCGGTCGGAACCAGGCGGATTCCAATACCAAATCGGTGGTGGAATCATCCACTTCCGCATCCACGCTACCCATCACCCCGGCAACCACCAAAGGGCGTTCCGCATCGGCGATTACCAGCATGTCTGACTGCAGGGTTCTTTTTACCTCATCCAAAGTGGTGATGGATTCATTCTCCTCAGCATTTCGTACGATAATGGCGGGTCCCTTGATTTTTTTTGCATCAAACGCATGCAAGGGTTGTCCGGTCTCGAGCAAAACATAATTGGTCACATCGACCACATTGTTGATCGGTCGGAGACCAACTGCCTGCAAGCGCTTTTGCATCCATTCCGGACTGGGCCCGATCTTGACTCCACGGATGGTCCACAGCGTGTAGTAAGGGCAGGCATCATCATCCAACCTGACCTCATTGAGCAGACAGTTATCATCAGCCTGTTCAACGGCTTGGGCATCTGCTTGAACAGCGGGTATTTTTAATTCTTTTTGGTAGCGTCCGGCAATTTCTCGGGCCACCCCGATATGACTAAGGCAATCTCCCCGGTTGGCAGTGATTTCCAGTTCGAGCACGCGGTCGGGAGACACCGCATTCTCGATCGGGGTTCCAATCGCAGGGGAATCAGAAAGAATCATCAATCCCTGGTCATCTTCCCCGAGTTGTAATTCCTTGGCACTGCACATCATCCCTTCGGATTGAACGCCCCTAAGTTTGGATTTCTTTATTTTGAATCCACCGGGCAGTTTGGCCCCGGGCAGGGCAACCGCTACCCGGTCACCCACCTGGAAATTGGTCGCTCCGCATACAATATTGGCGGGCTCTTCCGTACCCACATTTACCTGACACACACTCAGGCGTTCGGCTTCGGGGTGGGGTTGTTTGTCGAGCACTTCTCCTACCACCACATGGTCGAGTGATACCGTCTCGGAGTCCCCTGTTTCTTCCACTTCCAGTCCAAGCATGGGCAATACATCGACCAATTCCCCTGCATCCGC
>JAYNJW010000003.1:0-18607 GCA_038110535.1 Opitutia bacterium
GACTTGGGCGGAAAAATCACCTGACCAATCGTACGGAACACAATTTCCAAGTCCAACCATATGGACCAATTTCCAACATAGTTAAAATCCATTTCTATACGCCTGCTGACCAGTTCAGGATCGGTGAATTCTCCCCGTAACCCCCTGCATTGGGCAGGGCCAGTTACGCCTGGTTTTACAAACTGGCGCACCCGGTACGCTTTGAAGTTACGCTCAAACAAATAATCATGCTCTGCCAAGTAGGGTCTGGGTCCGACCAGGCTCATCTCTCCTCTAAGCACATTGATAAGCTGAGGTAATTCATCAATGCTAAACCTTCTCATGAATCGTCCAAATGCAAAAATTCGATCGTCGCCCTGATGGGCTTGTACGGATTCGTCCCGCTCGCCATTCTCGGCATGGGTCATGGAACGGAATTTCCAGATAATAAATCTTCTTCCAGCCAGCCCCACTCGCTCCTGTCTAAAAAAGACCGGCCCGGGAGCCTGTATGAGTTGGAAGAATTTAACGAGCAAAACAATAGGTGGCAGGATCAATAAGATAGCTGGTATACTAAGCACCAGATCAAAACACCTCTTTACCATTTGGTTGAAGGGACTTTCCAAGGGTTCATTCAGGAGGGTAAAAAATTGCCTGCCAGATTCTTCCATAAAAACCAGCCTGGCATCAAACAAACCAGATAAGTTATTGTAGATCAATACCCGGCATCCATACTGCGTAGCCAATTCTGCAACCCGAGTAACCCAGTCCTCCATTAACCGGTCAGGTAAAACGACTAACTGGTGGACACGGTTCTTTGCTAAATAATCCTCCAGTTCATCAAAATATCCAAGATCTGGCAAATCAGGCACTTTGTCTGATCTTCTTAGGGATGTGGAAAACACTCCACAAAAGGAAAAACCATTGGCAGACTGTTGCTTCATCCAGAGATTCAAGTCCTTGACAGAATGTGGGTTTCCAATAAGCAGGCTCTCTCTACTCATTCCACGAAATCCGATCACCCGTTTAAAAATTCCGGGAAGTGCAAAGTTTGCCCCGAGCAAAAGTGGCCAACAAATAATGATGTAAAAGGCAAGAAAGAGACGACTGGTTTCGTTATCTTTGGTAGCGAAATAGGAAGCAAAAACAAAAAAGGCAATCAATGAGGATTGAAAGTTAGCTTTGTTGAAAGACTCACGCACGCGTTGCCATCCGTTTTTGATGTAAAAAGCCCCATAGTTTTGCAAAGATCCAAATGTTGCTACTAGTAACCCAGTCATGGCGATCAATGCATAATTCCAAGGCAGGGTTATTAACGAGAGTTCCCAACTTTCCCAAATGTCTAAAGATGCCCAAAACCATACGAAAATAAGGGCTAAAAGGCACATTCTGTGTAACAGGGCATGTCCTTGATCTCTAGGATTGGGCATAACTGAAAATTAGTAAATTATTATATCTGTTGCAAGTAGATAGATGAAGTGAAATGAGTCTATTAATTAGAGTCGTCCTAGAATAAATTTTCTTAAATTTCTTGCTAATTTCATTTTTTTTTGAAAATTTTGAAGTCAATGCCCTCCTCCACCTCCACATCAGGAAAATTATCCATTCAGGAAATGGGCAAAGAATTGGAGATCGAGTCGATCGATTTTTTCGTTCGTATGATGAGCATGTTGGGCATGCCCAGATCGGTGGGTGAAATTTATGGATTGCTTTACTTTTCTAGCTCCCCCCTTCCCATGGATCAGATTGTCAGCCGTCTTGGTATCAGTCTGGGCTCGGCCAGTCAGGGCTTAAAAACCCTTCGTTCTCTCAAAGCAGTCCGCACCAGTTATGTTCCAGGAGATAGAAGGGACCATTACCTGGCAGAAACGGAATTTCGTCGACTCTTTGCCAACTTCATCAAAGAAGAAATCATGCCTCATATGGAAAGTGCCAAAGAGAGGATTGAGCGAATGGAAAATTCTTTACCCGGACAAGATCCAGATACAGAGAACTTTTACAAATTAAGAATTGAAAAGTTAAAACGCTTAACCCGTGCAGGAGGCCGTTTATTGCCAGCCCTTGCGGGATTATTGAAATTCTAACAATGCACTCGGACGAACAGGAAATGAAGGACTGGTCAGTCGGATGGTATTGTGTGAGAGCAAAACCCAGGCAGGAAATGGTCGCCTCTTCCACCCTGTCCACCCTTGATCGGGTGGAAGTTTTTATTCCCCGTACCCAACGAGCTAGAAAAGCAAAATCTGGTCCTCTCAAACCCTTGTTCCCTGGGTATTTCTTTGCCCGCTTCGATCCCGTCGAGCATTTGAGAAATGTCCATTATGCCCGCGGTGTAGCCTACATTGTCAGGTGCAAGGGCGTGCCTGTGCATGTCTCACCCCAGGTCATGGTCGAACTTCGCCTTCTTTCACCCGATGGTATCCTAGAGATTCCTGACCAGCCCCACAAAATCGGTGATCAAATTAAGGTTATTTCCGGACTGTTCAAAGGGGATCAGGG
This sequence comes from Opitutia bacterium, assembly GCA_038110535.1. GTDB lineage: Bacteria > Verrucomicrobiota > Verrucomicrobiia > Opitutales > Seribacteraceae > Chordibacter. Next base: position 2,479 of record JAYNJW010000003.1, read on the forward strand.
CGTTGTCACCAAGCTAATTCCTGCCCGCGAAAGGGTTCGTGTACTTTTTGAAATTCTTGGCCGTCCCACGGAAGTAGAAATTGACGAGCAGGAAGTTGACTTTCCCAGTGCCCATCCCATCGGAACTGGGTAATTTTTGCCAGATTCCACATCACTATACCTTCCAGATTGGCTTTGCTTCGAGCATGCGGCCAAGGGCGGTAGCATGATTTTGGTTTATCTTTGGAATTTCCCCATTTTTAATTAACAGATGTTTGGAGTCCATCTCAGCTACTTCTTCGCCTTAATTTGTCTTTTCTTATTTGGGAGTGCCTTTTTTACGGTCGATCTTTATCTTCCTAAGATTCGGAATTGGAAATCAGCAAAATTGCTTGATCAATCGAAGATTTATCTCGATGAAACAATCGACAATGCGGGCGGTCTACTCGATGAAGGCGTAAGGCGTGGCCGTATCGCTCATCTGCTAAATCTAGATGATGAGGAAACACTTTATAACTATATCCGGTTACAATTTCGTACCGATCCTGCAGAAGCACTTCTTAAATGGTCAGTTGCACTTGAGAAAACCGAAGGCTTAGAAAAAAGGACAGAATTGTTAGAAAAAAGTCTGCTCACTTTAAAAAACGATGATTTATCACTGCAGGATCGAAAGATTGCGGGAGAGGTTTCTTATCGTGAAATCAAGCGACTTATGGAAAATCCCACATGGTCGAAGGATCCAGATAATATCCTGGTTTTTTGCGAACTCCTTGCCGAAACAGGCAAAGCAGAACAGGCAAGGAAAAGACTCGTTCAAATGCTTGATGAATATCCGTTATACCCGGAAGGAGTCTTTTTACTTACACGCTTAGCTGTTCATCTAAAGGATGATTCTGGCTTGATCGGAATTGGGCGCTCGCTCGCATCTTTGAGTACCCAAAGAAATAAAATTGGGATCGATGCGATTCGCCACATGACTTTGCTCCATCTACTCAATCCACTTTCCTCAAAAAGCTTAGACCGATGCATCGAACTTCTTCGCTCCAACCCAGATTCCGAGCCCATTGATTATTTGCGCATTCACGCCCTGCAATATGCCTCCTCAAACAACGAGGTAAGAAAAGAAGAAATTGTGGTTCAATGCTCCGCTTTGTTTGATATGGAAAAACGAAAAGATCTTCTTATTTTTTCTCGCTGGCTGGCCCGGTTAGGAGAATTTTCAAAACTGCTGGATTATTTATCATCTTCCAAGGCACGGGTGGATGAAGATCTTTTTAAATTACGCATGAATGCCCTTGCCCAAGTGGGAAATTTTGAGCGTATCCATACTGAAGTGGCAAATGCTCCCCTCATCCCTACTCTTTGGCGAATGGTTGTGGAAGCCCGTGCTTTTGCGATGCAAAAGAAATACAAAGATTCGATGGATGTGCTCGACCGTCTCATCCCCTTGCTTGGGGATGATCCTCGCGAAGTTCGTACTGTTTGCCTCTACTTGGAAGCATCCAGAGACATTCGCGGACTTTGCCATGTATTAGATAAACTCTCCTCGCAATCGATCCATACCCGATTTGCCCTGACCAAATTGCTCGAACACCGTGCCGGATCTGCCAACCTCTTGGATTTACAAAGATGGCTGGAAAAACTGGCAGAAATTAGCCCAGAAGACGCTACTTTACAAATTTCCGCTCTCTATTTGAAACTTCTTAATCCCCAGCTTCCCTCGCCATCGAATACACTGAACAATTTGATCGAAGAAGCACAATCGATGTGCGAACGTTCCAACTTGCCACAGGCTCGGATCACTCTTGCCCTTGGTCACTTACGCAACGATGCACCCGACAAAGCTTTAGTCGCTCTTGGCCCTCCCGAAGACTGGCGGCAATGGGCAGATACCCGCGGAGCGTGGTCCTTTCTCGCCTCCCAGATCTATCGATTAAACAAAGATTCTGAAAAAGCCCTGATTATAGGAAAAGGAGTCAATTTTGCCAACATGGATCGGGCAGAGAAAGAAAGCCTTCAAGCACTTTTCCCCAATCAGTTTTAATCTTTAATGAGCACCAACGCACTCACACCTCCCTCTCCACCACAGAATACCAAACACTCGGGTACTCATCCAAAGTGGAAAATCTGGCTGGGTGGCTTGGCCCTTCTGTTTCCTTGGGTTCTTTTGCTGTTTCAACTTTCCATTACCTGGGAAACCAATGAGCAATATGCCCACGGCTACCTAGTTCCATTACTCTGCCTTTTTTTGTTACTTAAGATCTATCCCCAAGAACAAGAAATTGAATCGCCAGAGCACCATTCCGCTCTTCAGGGTAAGCTATGGCTGATTTTGGGGATTCCGCTGTTGCTCGCTTTTATTCCTGTATGGCTAATACGAGGTGCAAATTCTGACTGGCGCTTAATCAATTTTGTTCTCTACGGAATCGTATTTCTCCTAACCTTGGTTCATTGGTACGACGATGGCGGCTGGCGTCGTATCAAGCATCTGCTCTTCCCCCTTCTCTTCTTTTTGGTGGCCATTCCCTGGCCTCTCAAACGCGACCTTGAACTTACCCAGTGGCTACAAGAACGGGTATCTTCAATCATTGTCGATATTTTGCTTCTAATGGAACACGAGGCACGCCTAGAAGGTACCGTGATTGATGTTGGAGTATTTGGCAAAATTGGGGTGGATCAGGCATGTAGTGGCATTAACGGTTTACAGGCCTCCCTCGTGGTCACTCTCTTTCTAGGTGCTTATTACCGCTTTGGATGGATAAACAGAATTGTTCTTTGCCTAGCCGGCACCCTGGTTGCCCTTGCTTTTAATCTTGGCCGGGCTTTCGCCCTCTCCTTTCTAAAGGTTAAAGGTAAAGGATCTTACTTGGATGACCCCCTCTTTACCCTAGCTGAATGGACTGCCCCATCGGTTCACGATCTTGCCGGCTGGATTGAAAACGGGCTTATCTTTCTTGCGATCCTCTTGCTTGCACGCATGACAAAAGGTGGATTATTTCTGTCCACTTTGGCAAATGAGCCGAACCGTTGGCTCAACTTACGCAGTTCACCAAGCCCTATCTTTAGCATACTATCCATTCTTCTTGTAAGTGGAGGAGCATTCTGGGCTGAAGCACACTATCGTGGAACGGAAAAAGATTTAGCCTCCTTACCAGTATTGAGGATTGATCTTAAAGATCCTACCATCCTTACCAACGAGCAGGATATTTCCCGTCAGGTTGCCGCCCAACTACACTACGAAGAAGCCACTTCCACCCAATGGCAGGACCGTTTCCGAAATGTAATTAATAATTTTGGCCTATTTGTTATCAATCCGAATGCGGAGTACTGGCAGGCCTTTGAGGCACGCTGGGATTCCGGAGGTGCCTGTACAGCAGTTCTCTCGACTCACTCGCCCGAGTCCTGCCTACCCCTTACCGGTCTTACTAAAATCAACCCTGCCCCTGGGCAAGATCCTATCCTCATTCCTATCAAAATTGGCGAGCGGGAAGTACTCTTCGAAGCTTACGAGTTCAGTAGAAATTATCGTAAATTATTTGTTTTTAGGTGCTTCTGGCCCCGGAAACTAGCCCCGGACCAACGTAACCTTTTTCCACGCGGAGGATACAGTTTTGATGGACGCATCCAATCTGCACTCGAGGGTCGTCGCAATGTAGGTGGCACCATGCTCGCCCTTGCCCTCGCCAATGTGGATTCCTCTCAAACCGCCATTGCTAAATTACAGGCTCTGGCAAATCGAAGATTAAATTTTAAAACTTCTGTTGACTAAAGAAGTCTTGAATACAATAGAGGAAGCAAAAAAGTTTTATTCAACATGGGCTAAATCAGCTCACCCTGTTTTTAAAAACAAACGATTTTCCCTGATAGAAAAAGATGATTTTCATGTGGTTGAATATCATAAAAAGCAGGTCATTGTACTTCCTATCTTTGAAGATCATTCCATCATTATGCCCAAGGTTAAAAGGCATATTTTGGGAGGGGCAACATGGGAACTTCCTGCGGGTGGCATCAAGGACGGAGAATCTGAAGAAGAAGGTGCCCTTCGTGAATTGCGGGAAGAAACCGGGATTTCAATTTATGATATCTCCAGTTTAAAAAAGGAAACTACCCTTATCGTATCCCAAAATCGGTTGCCCATGTTTCTATCCATTTTTTCGATCAAGGTTGGTGTAGATGAATTTAAGCAAAGAAATCAGCACGATCATGAAGTGGAATCAGTCAGTTCTTTCACTTTTGATAAGATTAAAGAAATGATTACCACCGGGCAGATTTTTACATCCATCACCATTTCCATCTTGGCAAGATTTTTACTTTCCAGAGAAATTGTTTCCATTTGAGCGTTTTACTGGATTTTTTACGATTATTTGCGGCGATTGCAGTTTTTCTCGGACACACCAATTTTTATTGGTTCTTTTGCGGGCATGTCGCTGGATTTGGTCCCCAAAATGGACAGGATTATGTGGTTATTTTCTTCGTACTCTCAGGCTTCGTGATTACTTGGTCAGTCGACCGCAAAACGGAATATCATTTTGCTCAGTACTTGTTTGACCGGTTAATTCGCCTCTGGAGTGTGGTGATTCCGGCTCTCGCTCTTGGACTCGTACTCGATTATTTCGGTAGATCGATACACTCACAAACTTATGGAAGTATATTCTCGGCAGAACATCTTGGTCTTAAGGTTTTACTCTCCGGTCTGTTCCTTCACGAAAGTTGGTTTCTGAGCATCCGGCCTGGAACCAATGGTCCTTTTTGGTCCCTATCCTACGAGTTCTTTTACTATATGATTTTCGGCACTATCGCCCTTCTCCCAACCTTGAAAAGTAAAATCTTAGCCGGATTCACTTTTTGTATCATTGCCGGACCTAAAATCCTTATCCTTTTCCCGTGCTGGCTGATGGGCTGTCTTTCTTACTGGGGATGCAAAAAGTTTAGGTTAAATTCTGTGATTTCCTTGGTGCTTTTGCTCATATGTGGTTTCTCACTCTGTTCTATTCTTGGCCCTCGCTGGTCTTCCTGGTCACCCAATGATTTCCCCGGACTAGGCATTGCGCCTCTCTTTTACTCTGCAAAGTTTTTGGATGACTACACCTTAGCTATTTTAATAGGTGTGTTTCTCTTTTCTGCATCCCGTTGGTTTACTTTAGATTCGAAGCCATCAGGCTGGATTTCTTTTCTCGTTCGTAACTGCTCCAAATGTTCCTTTTCTTTGTATGCTATCCACTTTCCTTTGATGGCTATAGGGGGAGCTCTTCTAGCTTCAGGTCACCTTCAAGGTTTTAGCCACCTTCAAGGCACAATACTTGTTTTCGGAAGCTGTTGTCTCTTTGCCCTTGTTTTTGAATTTCCTCTTAAGCAATACCGAAAACTTGCCATCAAAGTAATTCCATTCCTATCTTATAAATGTGGGATTCGTTCCTGATTTTCACCTCTAAACATCCATTTTGGGCAGTACTTTTACCAATCGCTTGCTGCTCCATGATCGGTCTTATTTCTGTTAATATTGGGGTGCGGAAGTTTTTCTATCTCTCTGGAGTTCTTTCAGCCTTTATAATCGCGACATTTCTTCATCTCAGGTGGGACTCCTTCAGCATTCATATCATCCCAAATCAAGTGGGAAGTTTGACTGAAAGCAAAGTTCTATTTCTTGGAGACTCCATTACATGCGAGGGTGTCAGACCCCGTGGGTTCATTACTAAACTTGAATCAGTATTATCTATTGATGCCCAAGTTGTCTGTCAAAAGGGAGCCACTACAGAAGAAATTATCAAACTTTTTAATTCGGAATTGATTAATTTAACTCCTGATACAGTCGTAGTGCAGGCAGGAATCAATGATTTATTGGGCGGTTCCACAGTTGCTCAAACAATAGATACTCAACAAAAACTACTTTCTGCAATATCCAATAGGTTTCCTGATTCCAGAGTTTTCTTTTTACCTATTCATCCCATCCTTCACCAAGAGAGTCGGCTGGAAATACCTGTGGATATTAAATCGTTTTGGACCCGAGAATCTAATTTTGCTGAAAAATTTTTGACAGCAGATGGGGTTCATTTGAATGCCAAAGGCCACACCCTACTGGCAGAGAACATAATCAAACTTTTAACATGAAAGTAATCCATACGATTGAAGATAAAAGCATCTATGAATTGGAATAATAAAAAAGTACTCGTTACCGGTGGAGCATCTTTCATCGGATCTCACTTAACAGAAAAATTAATCGAGAATGGAGCGACCGTTCGGGTTTCGGAAAATTTCTCCAGTGGCGAAAGAAAGCATTTGGAAAATATCGACTGCGAGTTGGTTGAAGGGAACCTGCTCGACTCTGAATTTTGCGATCAGGCAACCAAAGGCATGGAAGTTGTCTTCCATTTGGCGGCCGATCATGGTGGACGAGGGTATATCGATTCTCACCCTGTCGAGTGCTCCACCAACATGATCCTCGACGGACAAGTTTTTAGACACGCCCACCAAAACGGAGCGGAAAAAATTGTTTTTGCATCATCTGGATGCGTGTATCCAACCTCTGCCCAGATGGATGTGACGAAGGAAGTTTTTCTTTATGAAGACATGGTTAGTCCACCCTACGAAGCCGACGACTTATACGGTTGGGCAAAGTTGATGGCCGAATTAACGCTAAAGGCATACCACCAACAACATAGTCTGCAAACCGCATCCTGTCGCTACTTTACAGTCTATGGTCCCAGATGTACTGAGAACCATGCTGTCATGGCCATGATTGCCAGAGGTTACCTAAAACTTGACCCATTTGAAGTTTGGGGGGATGGCGAACAAATTCGCAACTGGACATATGTCGATGATATTGTCTCTGGCACCATCGCTGCAGCCGAAAAGATTCATGACGGCACCTCAATCAATCTTGGCACTATGGAACGCATCAAGGTAAAGGATTGTGCCCAGCAGGTCATTGATACTTTAAATCCCGGTGCAACCATCAAACTTCTTACCGATAAACCAACTGGACCCTTGAATCGTGTCGCCAGCAATGCATTGGCTCAGGAACTACTCGATTGGTCTCCACAAACCAAATTTTCAGATGGGCTTCAAAAAACAATTGATTGGTATGTCAGCACCAAAAGTACCGAGCAAGCGAGCTCGGACTTAAGCCGAAAACTAGTCGGCAGATAAAAATTAGCTCGGATCAAAAGATAACCATTCTCAAACCCTCCGCAGGATGGACTGGTTTTGACTTTGCGGGAATATGGCAATACCGAGACCTTCTTTACTTATTGGTTCGGCGGGACTTTCTTGCCCAATATAAACAAACCATTCTTGGCCCTGCTTGGTTCGTGCTCCAACCCTTGTTCCTTACGGTCGTTTTTACTCTGATCTTTGGAAAATTTGCACAAATCCCGACCGAAGGTCTCCCACCCCTACTCTTTTACAACTCAGGTCTGATCATTTGGAGTTATTTCTCCTCCTGTTTCACAGGTAATGCTTCCGTCTTCACTGCAAATGCCGGGATTTATCAAAAGGTTTATTATCCCCGGTTAATTAATCCCTTATCGAATTGTATCTCTGCTCTCTTTGGCTTTTCCATCCAAGCAGTTTTCTTTCTTGGATATTTTTGCCTCTACAAATTCATTATTCCAACAGCTACTCCCTTTGAAATGACTTGGGCAATGTTGATTCTGCCCTTGCTTATTCTTTTGGTGGCCTCCCTTGGCCTTGGTATGGGCTTATGGATGTCCGTCCTTACGGCCAAGTACCGAGACTTCAATCAAATCACTGGATTCCTTGCCCAGGCTCTGATGTATGCCACGCCAATCATCTATCCATTGTCGGAAGTTCCTGAAAAATATCGATTCTGGGCATCTCTCAACCCCATGGCATCAGTTGTCGAAACCTTCCGTTTTGCCCTTCTCGGCAAGGGCTCCTTTTCACTAAACCTTTTGTGTTACTCCGCAATCGTAGCTGTGATGCTTTTGCTTTCAGGAATGTTCTTTTTCAAAAGAACCGAGAGACGAGTGGTGGATTACTTATAAGAAATGGACGGATCTCTCGCTATCCAAGCAACCAACCTATCTAAAAAATATAGGTTGGGCACAATCGGGATCACCAGTCTTCGGGAAGACCTCAGCCGTTGGTGGAACCGAGGGAAAAATGAGATTACTGATGGTGGCTCAACTCAAGCAGGCATTGAGCATTCCCGCATGATCAATGATCATGAATTCTGGGCCTTACACGATCTAAATTTTGAGATTCCTCAGGGGGAAGTGGTGGGCTTAATCGGTGCAAATGGTTCAGGGAAATCAACGCTTTTGAAAATTCTGTCCAGGATTACTGAACCTTCTGAAGGTGAGGTAAAGGTCAGAGGCAAAGTTGCCTCCTTGCTCGAAGTCGGCACCGGCTTTCACCCCGAGCTTACCGGGCGTGAGAATGTTTATGTCAATGGTGCCATTCTTGGCATGACCCGACGGGAAGTGGACAAAAAGTTTGATGAAATTGTCGATTTTGCTGGGGTTACCGATTTCATTGATACTCCGATCAAGAGATATTCCTCAGGAATGACAGTACGCTTAGGTTTTGCGGTAGCGGCACACCTAGACCCAGACATTCTGATTGTGGATGAGGTGCTAGCCGTTGGGGATCTCAGATTCCAAAATCGTTGCATCAATCAGATGCAGAAAATTGCTCAATCGGGAAAGACTGTACTTTTTGTTAGTCATCAAATGGCAACTGTTGAAAATCTTTGTAAATCTGCATTTCTTCTCGATAGAGGAAAAATCATTTATTCTGGATTCTCCGGAGAAGTTATAAATGAATACAGAAAAACCATGAATGAAAGTTTTTCTCTCTCATTAAAAGAAAGAAAGAGAGAAGGAAACGGGAAGTGTAAGCTGGTAAGTTTTAGAATAACGAATCAAGATGGCGAGCAAGTTGACTCCTTGATTTGTGGAAAGCCAGCAACACTTGCCCTATTATTTGAGGTTCACACACCTTGCACATCTGCATTGTGCCTTAGCTTAGGTATTTCCACAGCTAATCGGCATAGAATCGCTCACTTATGCATGAAAACATTTGGTAAAAGAATAGAGCCTATGGAGCAAAACACCTTTGAAGTTTTTCTACACCTTCCCAAGGTAGAGTTAAATCAAGGGAAATACTATGTTACCAGTTTCTTGGACGATGAGTCTGGTGAAATAATCGATTGGGTGGTTGACGCTTTTGAACTACAAATTCTTGAGTCAGACTTTTACGGAACAGGCATGATTCCAAAGAGTGATCAGGGAGTAATTTTAATGGAGCATTCATTTGCATGAAAATTACTTACTTGTACAAAAAATTTAAAGCCGACCTAGCGGATACTTGCCAAAATTCTTCAAAATTTGATCTAGGATTACATTTAAAGATGTGGATATCTGAGTACATTTTCAGATTAGACACCGTTAATGCTGGTTATATGTGGACGAGCTACCCCCTACATCAATTTCTTCATTCCTTAAATTTGAAGAACAAAAATGTACTTGAGTTCGGCAGCGGCGGCTCCACCGTTTTTTTTTTAAAAAGGAAGGCCAACTTAATAACCTTCGAGCATTCTCAAGTCTGGATCGAAAAACTAAGATTAAGACTGGGACATCAATCCAAATGGAAATCATATCTTGTTGAATTTATCCCCCGCGAAGATGATCAAAACGGGCACCTCAAATATATTGAAAAAATCCAAGATATTGAGGATGAAACAGTGGACATTGCCCTAGTCGACGGAAGACATCGGGTAGAATGTATCCGTTCAGTCCAATCAAAATTGGTGCCTGGTGGTCAGATCATTTTGGATGACTCAGATAGACCTTCTTACGAAGAGTCGTATGAGATTCTCAAGAATTGGGAAACTTTTAGGATAAGTGGGTATGCTTACATGTCTGATTATAAAACCCACTCAACGGTATGGCAGAAACCCTCTTAAATAAATAAATGCTCATCTCGTTGGAAAAAATAATTGAGAGGTTTAAAATTGAAAGCGTTTATATTGCCCATTTTGGGGCTCATCACGGTCAGGAAGTCGCAATGTATCAAACGAACAATTTCGAAGAGATTCATTTGTTTGAACCTCAATCAACTGCATTCGAGTTATTAGAATCATCCTACCAAAATGTTAAAAATATATTTTTATATAATTTCGGACTTGGTGCTAAAAATTCCTCCAACTTGCTACATTTAGGTTCAGGAGACGGGCAGGCCTCTTCTGTACTCAAACCAGACTTACACAAAGACCTTTATCCTTACATCGAATTTAATGATTCAGAAGAAATTGAGATAAAAAAATTTGATGACTTAGAACTTAAAAAAATTAATTTTCTCAACATAGACATTCAAGGTTTCGAACTCGAGGCACTCAAAGGCTGCGAAAATCAACTAAAATCGGGGATTGAATACATTTACACCGAGGTGAACCGTAAGTATGTTTACAAAGATTGCGCACTCATTGGACAGATCGATAATTATTTATACAATTTTGGATTCATCCGTGTGATTACAAAATGGTGGAATATTCTAACACCTTGGGGCGATGCATTTTATATAAAAAAGAAGAAGCTAAGTTTTTCTCAAAAGTTTTTATTTTTTCTAAAAAAACTGCTTTTCCCGGAACCTGTAATGTTTTTCTTTTACGATCTCATCTTAGTGATTGTAAAATTTTTTGACTTTGTGAACTCAAAGTTTCTCAATTTAAGAAGGCGGTTTATCTCATAATTTCAGATAAAAAAATAATTATTCGTTATGAATACGGACAATTGGGAAACATACTTTTTCGCTTATCCAATGCATTGGCTTATGCACTTGAGCACAATTACAAGGTAGAGGATTACACCCTGGCTTTCTGTAATTATCATGACGGTAGTTCCAATATTCGTTTTTTTGAAAACTATCATTCTTTTCACTTTTTCGAATACCCCCGCCCAAATTCACGCTTGATCAATCGAATAAAGTGGAAATTTCGCTATAAGAATTATCGTAAGAGCAAGATGATCGAAAACTTCGATCCTTCTTTTGATCTAAAACAGTTACCCCAGCACTTCAGCTACGAACTCAAAGGTTTTCACTTCACAGCGGGTGATCTGATTATCAAATACCGCAGACAAATTTGCCAGATTTTAGATTTCAAAAGTTCACTTAAAAGTCCTATCGATTCCTTACTTAAAGAAGCCAGGTCCAAATATTCGCTAATTCTTGGAGTTCACATTCGCGAAAATGATTTCAAAGACTTTTACGATGGAAAATATTTTGTATCCGCTGAACATTATCTAAAATTGATTGATCAATTCAAAAAACTAAAATCTGAAAATTCCGTAGGTGTTCTAATCTGTTCAGACAATGCGGAAATATTACGAGAGATTAAACAGCGATATCCTGATTTTACCCTAACCAAAGGCTCCGTCGCACAAGATATGTATGCTTTGTCTTTATGCGATTACATATTGGGTCCCCAAGCCACAACCATGAGTGCTTGGGCAGCGTACCTTGGAAATGTAAAATTAGCTCAAATTAGACCTGAAACTGAGTCCATTTATCTTTCATCTTTTCAAGATGTGTCGAGATTAGAACCGTTTTCTCCTTTTTCTATCAATTGAAAATCGCTTTCCTAACCTCAATATACCCAAAGCACGTAGAAGAAATCTATAAACAAAACCCTGAATTATCTAAAAAGTCATCCGATGAACAAATGGAGTTCATTCGGTGGCATGCCTTGTCATCTTATGTCAGATGGTTTGAATTACTCGAAGAAAAAGGCTATCAAACTTGCTCATTTAATCACAACCTTTCCCATGTTGCTCTCGCTTGGGCAAAAGAAAACCAATTCCAAACCAAGACGAGTAATCCGATTATGGAGATCGGAAAGGAAAAAATTACACGATTCAAACCTGATATTATTTTCTGCTTCGCCCCTCTATTCTACCTTAGTAATAATTTCCTGCATGAACTGGTAGCTTCCCTTGAAAAAAAACCAAAACTTATTGCTTGGTACGGAGCAAATGTTGGGGATGAAAAGATTTTTAATTTTTTTGACCTTACCCTTTCCAATTCAAAACATTTAGTAAACAGCCTGCGAAAAAAGGTGATCAAATCAGATTTCTTGGGACATTCGTTTGACCCGATTATCTTAAATAAAATCAAGATTCCGCAGAAAAGAAAAAATCGAATTGCTTTCTTTGGAAACCTCGATCTCTCAACAGCAGATTTCAAAAACCGAACTAAGTTCCTTGAGCAAATTTCCATCAAGACAGGGAAAGTTGATGTTTATGGTCAAACATCTAAGATACCCAGTTCTTCGAGACTGAAGTACCATGCTCTTAGTGCTAGGGTCGTTATCTCGGATAAGCTTTCAAAAGTATTTAAATCTACAAAACTTGATTATTGGTCTGATCGAAAAAACTTGCCCACAAACCCTCAAGTAATATCAGCAAAATTTGCTTCAAGTGTCCGTTCTCCTAGATACGGAAAAGCAATGTTTGAACTACTGGCATCTTACGAAACCGCTCTAAACTACCACAACATTCACACTGGAAATAACGCTTGCAACATGCGTTTGTTTGAAGCAACTGGTTTAGGATGTGCCTTACTTACAGATGCCAAAGACGATATATCCGAGTATTTCAAAGTTGGTGAAGAAATCCTTACCTATGATTCGTTTACAGATTTAGTCGAAAAAGTTAAATATCTCCAAAATAATCCATCCGAAGTTAAAAAACTCGGCGAAAATGCTCAAAGACGAACTCTAGAATGCCACAATACTGACATTCAGATCAGTAAATTTATCAAAATTCTAAAAAACAATTTTTCTGAATAGACTTCCCAAAAAAGAATTCCATGTAGGAAGGCCAAACTTACCTAAAAAAAGTGATTTATTACAAAAATTCTCCGCAATCATTGACCGAGAATGGCTTACCAACAATGGTCCATCAGTAAAGGAATTAGAATCAAAAATTGCTAATCATCTTGGTGTAAAACATTGCGTTTGCGTTTGTAATGCCACCATTGGACTTGAGCTTGTTCAAAAGGCACTAAACCTAACTGGTGAAGTGATTATTCCCTCATTTACATTTATTGCTACAGCCAACTCTCTTCGTTGGCAAAAAATAGATCCAGTATTTTGCGATATAAAACCAGACAACCATTTGATAGATACTTCCAAAATTGAAGCCTTAATTACGCCTAGAACATCTGCGATAATGGCAGTTCCTATTTGGGGCCAAGCATGTGATTACAATGAACTGGAAAAGCTCGCTCAAAAGCACAATCTTAAATTAATTTTTGATGCGGCACATGCCTTTGGTTGTAAGTCAGAAGATCGCTACATCGGAGGATTTGGGGATGCTGAGGTATTCAGTCTTCATGCTACAAAATATTTTTCAACCGGAGAAGGCGGCGTAATCACAACCAATTCAGATGCTCTTGCTGAAAAGTTAAAATATATGAGAAATTTTGGTTTTGATGGATACGACAAAACCGTTTCATTAGGTACAAACGCAAAAATGAGTGAATTTGCAGCCGCATATGGTTTGGCTGCCTTTGACAATTTAGAGAATATATTAAATCAAAATAAATTCGTATACCAAAGCTTCATTGAATCGTTTAAGCAATTTCCGGAAATTCGATTTCTTAAGTATAATTCCAAAAATGTTAGTAATTTCCATTACATCATCGCCCAAGTTCCAGCTTGTGTAAGGGATAGGCTTGTCGAACATTTTCACAAAAATAAAGTTTTTGTCAGAAAGTATTTTTTTCCTGGATGTCATCGATTAGAGCCCTATTGCAATGATGAAAAATATGTGCAGTGCAAACTACCAATAACTGAAAAGGTTTCTGCGGAAATCATTGTTTTCCCAAATGGAAATCAAATTGAACCTGATGATATTACTTTCTTTGTGAAACTGATTGAAGGATTTTTGCTCAATAAAAAATGAATCTTGATTTTGTAAAATTACTGGTTCAAAGACTGCTACAAGACATTAAGAATGATCACAAAAATAACTGGGACACTATCCGTTTTGGGAAGGAACCAAAAGATAAAGGAAAACAAAAAAGAATTTTAAATATCCTCAACAAACGTAATTACATTCATGAAGAACAATCAAAATACGCCATCAATCTTGCTTTTTCTGTTCTTGGAGATGAATTGTTAAATCTAGCTGTAGCTTACTCACATCTTCATGACGACTGTTCCAAAGATTGTTTAATTGAGGTAATTACATTTCGTATTTTAGGGCATCGAAAGACAAAGCTAAGAAATAATAATCATCAGTTACGGAGCTTAAAAGATGAGGTTCAGTCTACTGCTGAAAAGTCTGATTTCATCATATCCAATTTTAACGGCAGAAAATCATACTTGCATAAATTTGAATACAAAAAAGAACCTATTCAATTGTATCTGCCCGAGCTTGGACCATTAAACCCTTTCTACTTAAAGCAATATCACTGTGAAAAAGAAAACGGGGATTGGATTTCTCCTTCCGAAGGTGATGTGGTTATTGATTGTGGAGGTTGCTGGGGAGATACTCCATTGGAGTTCGCTGCAAGTGTCGGTCGAAAAGGAAAAGTTTTCGTTTTCGAATACATTCCTAATAACCTACAAATTCTCGAGAAGAACCTTTCCCTGAATCAAGGACTAAAAAATCGAATCGAGGTTATCCCTCATCCAGTTTGGGAATCTTCCGGTATCTCATTCGCTGTGGAAGATAGTGGGCCGGCTAGCAAAATTTCCCGTAATAATTTCTCTTCTGATGAACAATCAGTAACTACTCTTTCCATCGATGACTTAATAGAATCTGAAAAAATTACAGATATAGACTTTATCAAGATGGATATCGAAGGAGCCGAGTTAAATGCCTTGAAAGGTGCCTTAACAACCATACAAAAATTTAAACCAAAACTCGCAATCTCCGTTTACCATTCTTTAGAGGAATACTCCTCCATTCTTCTATGGCTTCGCGACTTAAATCTTGGATATAAATTTTACCTGAGACACTTTACGATTCACGCTGAGGAAACAATCTTGTTTGCAATTACAAATTGAAATTAAACAAAAATAAAATTCTCTTTGCTGGAAATGGTGGGCACTGCAAAGAGCTAAAATCCATCTACTTTGAAAAAGATGAGATGGATTTTCTTTATTTTGTGACAAATATAAAATATGCAAAAAATAATTCCTCATACATCCATGAGACGGAAGACATACTCAAGGTCCTCGAATTAAATCCTTTTTTTGTGCTCGCTACCGGCGGATCTAAGTTACGATATAAATTCTATAATAAACTCACCAAATTGGGTGGTATTGCAAATACTGTGATATCTAAAACAAGCATAGTTAATACTGATAAAAGTAACTTAGGCTATGGTTTAAATATAATGGACTTTGTTTATCTAGGACCCAATTCATCGGTAGGAACTGGCTCATTAATAAACACCTCATGTAGTATTCACCATGATTCAAAAGTTGGGGAGTTTGTTGAGATTGCACCTGGTGCAAGAATTCTTGGAGGTGCAAAAATCGGCAATCAATGCCTCATTGGCACTAATTCTGTAATTTTTCCAAATGTCAGCATTGGAGAAAACTCTAAAATTGGGGCTGGTGTTGTGGTTAAAAAAGATATTCCTGCTGATAGCATAATTACATCTTAATTTGTCTAATAATAACCAGTTAGTTGATGTTTGTATAATTACCTACAACCAAGATCATTTTATCAATGAGTGCGTAACCAGTACTTTCAATCAAAATACTAATAGTAAAGTAAAGATTCATGTTTATGACGATGCATCAGGCGACCAAACCTTTGACCGATTAAAAAAATTAACACCAAGCTCGAAAAACATATCCCTAAAAATAAATCAAAACCCACGCAACCTTGGTGTTTCTGCAAACTTCCATCAGGCAATTAAGCAAACTGCATCTGAATATATTGCTATACTAGAAGGGGATGATTACTGGATCGATCCTTGCAAACTGGAGTTACAAATAAAAGCCATGGAAGAAAATCCTGAAGCATCTTTTTGCTTCACTGATGTGTGGGTAGAGAAGAATGGTAAAAGAGGAGATATTCACCCAAATGTCGGCGGTAAAACAAGAATTTTCAATGCAATTGATCTAGCAGATAAAACAGGAAGTATCGCCCAAACTTGCACACTATTAATAAGG
>JAYNJW010000003.1:18617-24426 GCA_038110535.1 Opitutia bacterium
TTCAAGATCTCCCAGATTGGGTACTAAATTCATATACTTTGGATTGGTGTCTCCAAATCTTTCTGGCAAACCAAGGACCAGCAATATACATACCTCAGACAACTGCGGTTTATCGAATACATGATCAAGGAGTTTGGTCAAAACTCGATGCTTTTGAAGGTTGGCGTAAAAATCTAAAATTCTACGAAACTGTTATAGATAAATTTCATAAAAGAAATGAAAGAAAAAGAATTAAAAAACGAATATATTCGCTCCTTTTCGATGCTTTAGAATTTGCTAATATTCAGGCCAAAAAGGATGAAATCAGATTTTGGCTCTCACTGAAACTCAAGAGATTTTCATTCTTTCCGATTCTCCAGACTCTTCATTCTTTTAGGCTTCTTGCTTTTTTAAAATTATAAATATCGGTCGAGAAAATCTTTCTGCCTCGCATTAATATTTAGTCTTAATGATTGAAGAGATTAATATAAATGATGAGTTACTCGCAATTATTGTAAGAGCCTCATTTCATGAGGAGGGCATTAAATTTTTCACCCCTAATCAATTTTCTCAGCAGTTGGCTTACATGAGTCATAAAAAGGGAAAAGAAATAACACCTCACATTCACAGATCAGTTAAAAGAGAAGTTCTTTTTACCCAAGAAACTCTCTTCATCAGGAAAGGAAAACTCCAAGTTGATTTTTATCGCGAAGATCAAACTTTCATCGAAAGCAGAATTTTGGAGCGAGGCGATGTAATTCTTTTAATAAAAGGCGGACATGGATTTAAGGTATTGGAAGACTTGGAAATGTTTGAGGTCAAACAAGGTCCGTATGCCGGTGACGAAGATAAGATTAAATTTATTCCTCAGTAAGTGGTCTTCGAAAAATACGCTCAGTACTATGACTTGCTCTACCAAGACAAAAACTACCAGTCAGAAACTGACTTTATTCTAAGCTTACTCAATAAATACCACCCCGAATGCGAAAAGATTCTAGAGTTTGGATCGGGCAGTGGAATACATGGCAGGTTACTGGCAAATGCAGGTCTTAAAGTAAGCGGTATCGAGATAAGTCAGCAAATGATCAATCTTGGGCTATCCTCAATCCAAAGAAATGATCAAAATACCAATTTCTCCTGTACGCTAGGAGATTGCACAAGTACTTTTATCGGGGATCACTTTGAGGCAGTAATCAGTCTCTTCCATGTTTTGAGTTACCAAACTTCTGACGAAAAGGTCATCGCCATGCTCAAAAATGCTCACAAGCAATTGATACCGGGTGGAATATTTATCTTCGATTATTGGTACGCTCCGGCTGTTTGGAATATTGGTCCTGCCTTAAGGATAAAACGAGTCACAAACGAAGAACTGGCGATTACCAGAATTGCAGATCCCGAATGCTTCCTGCGTCAAAATTTGATTAAAGTAAACTACCAAACTTTTATAAAAGATTTAAAAACTAACCACATTTCCGAGATTCAGGAAACTCATGAAATGCGAGCATTTACAACGGAAGAAATCGGAGATTTTGCAAATCAAACTGGTTTCAGAGTAGTACAGTCCGCAGAATGGATGACAGGTTGTATTCCTAGTACAGAAACATGGGGAATTTTCACAATTTTGCAGAAGATCTAATTACAATCTGAGAGAATTCATTCCAGTAAACGAACCGGATTTAAGCGGGAACGAAGGAAAATACCTTCAGCAGTGCATAGATACTGGATGGATCTCCTCCGAAGGTCCTTTTGTTGAAAGACTTGAAACAGGAATATGCAAACTAACTGGAAGAAATCACGCCTTTGCAGTTTGCAACGGCTCTGCTGCATTAGAATTAGCAGTTCAGGCTATCGGAATAAAACCCGGAGACGAAGTAATCATGCCCGCATTCACTATCATTTCTTGTGCCCTTGCTGTAGTCCGTGCAGGTGCCGTTCCTGTATATGTCGATTCAGACCCTCAGACCTGGAATATGCAAGTTAGCCAAATTGAGAAATTAATCACAGAAAAAACAACCGCAATCATGGCGGTTCATATCTATGGAATAACTGTAGACATGGATCCCCTTCTTGCAATCGCAAGAAGGTACAACTTAAAGGTAATTGAGGATGCCGCCGAAGTTATTGGCCAGACATATAAAGGTAGACCATGTGGCAGTTTTGGCGACATCAGCACATTTAGTTTTTACCCTAATAAGCATATTACTACTGGAGAAGGAGGAATGGTTTTAACTGACCAGCCAGAGATAGCTGAAAGATGCAAATCTATGAGAAACCTTTGCTTTGGAACCAAAGACAGATTTAAACATGAATTGATGGGTTGGAATTTTCGCATGAGCAACCTTCAAGCGGCTGTTGGTGTTGCTCAACTAGAGAGGTTAAGTGAGACGATTGAGAAGAAACTTTCTGTAGGAAGATTATACCTAGATTTTTTAGCTGGGCTTGATGACTTCCTGCTACCTCCTCTCAAAAATGACTTTTGCAGAAATATCTTTTGGGTATTTGGCTTAGTTTCCCAGAAACATAAAAAGAGTGCTGGATGGTGGATGAATGAACTTTTTAAAAAAGGAATAGGAACACGTCCTTTCTTTCACCCCTTAGACGATCAACCTGCCCTTCAGCCTAGAAAAATTCAGCAGAAGTTGCCCAACGCCAAAATACTTTCAACCTTCGGTTTTTATCTTCCAAGTGGAGTAACCTTGAGAGAAAATCAAATTAAAAGGGTATCTGATACCTTGATTGAACTTTGTAAATCTTGAAAACACGGAAAGTATTGTCTCTAATCCTTTGCTCTCGCAACGACTCTTACATGGGTAATTCTAGATGGCGCTTGGAAACATCCATCAACCTGGCACTGTTTAATGCCCAAAGAGCAAACTTTCTAGAGGATTTAGAAATCATAGTTTCAGATTGGGGAAGCGAAATTCCATTACGAGATGTGCTTCAACTTGTACCAGAGGCAGTAGGCAGAGTTAAATTTATACATACGCCAAATGATATCGCCATCATTGAGCAAAAGGACAGTAAATTTCCTGAAGTCATTGCTTTGAATGCGGCAGCCAGGCGTGCATCTGGTGAATATATTGGCAGAATCGATAACGATACAGTTGTGGGTGCAGAATTTTTTCGGAAATTTGCTAAACTTCACCAAAATAATCCAATTGATGAACTCGATTTAAAGGATTCTTTTCTCTTTGTTGAACGAAGGAGTGTGCCTTATCGTATTTCTCGATTATCTCTTCCGTTGTCTTTGATCTCAGTTTTTATAAAGATTTCTCGAATTTTCTTTAAAGTGGAGTCTGCAAAGGACTGGGGTAGAGAGTTTTGGTGGAGTCCCGTTGGAATTATGATGTTTCATCGTGATATATGGCAATCTACCCAAGGTTACGATGAAAAGTTGATCTACTGGGGATGGATGGAAGGGGACCTTGCCTTAAGATTGGGTCAAAAACATCAAGTGGTTGAATTTAGCAAACATGTTGGGCACGACTTCTATCACTTGGAACATTATTCCAATCTGGTGGAATATAAGGACCGAAATGGAACTGCCACTCCTCGAAAAAAGAACCCTGTCATTACGGAAAACCTAAATTACAAAACTAATAAACCGGATTGGGGACTTTTCGATCATGATCTTCATGCACATCCATATGAGCCAAAGGGTGATTCCAAAATTTCGGGAGTTTCTCTGCTCCCTGGATTAAAATTGCTTTGGGGGTGCGGGCTATTGGCATTTGATTTCCTCACAGCATTCATTTCGGACTCCAAAAATTTACTTTGGTCTTCCTTTCGCATTTTTACGGGCAAAATTCGCCAAAAGGTTCTCGATTGATTTTATCTCCACTGATTCGAAGAATTTTCAAGGATAGTTTCCTGGATTCTGTTAAAGGGATTTACGATTCAAATCTTAGAAACGAGAAGTCCATTAGGAATCTCCCAAGATTCACAGAATATCATACAACACTTGATCATTACTCTGTTTCTTTTCCGGATGCCCAATCCTTTTTGTCCATGCGGGATGAAATCTGGTATAATCAAAGTTATTTTTTCGAATGCGGTACAAAATGTCCTTACATCATTGATTGTGGAAGTAACATAGGTTTGAGCATACTTTACTTCAAACAACTTTTCCCAAACTCACATATCCTAGCTTTTGAACCTGACCCTATTCTTTGTAAGTATTTAAATCAGAATGTAAGAGCCAACGATTTAACCGAAATTGAAATTTTACCTAAAGCTGTCTGGTCTTCTAACACTACACTACCCTTTTTATCTGACGGTGCAGATGGAGGAAGGGTTTCATCAGGCTCAAAAAGGATTTCCGTTGAGGCAGTAATGCTCAACCAATTTCTTGATCGGAATGTTGATTTTCTCAAAATAGATATCGAAGGAAATGAATTAGAGGTTTTAAAATCATGTTCTGATAGTCTCAAAAATGTAAGTAAAATCTTCCTCGAATATCATTCATTCAAGGATTCCAACCAACAGCTAAGTGATTTACTCAAAATACTGGAGGATAACCACTTCCGGTACTTCTTAAATTCAGCAACCCAAAGAACCAAGCCATTTGTTTTCAAATCGAACGATGTGATGGACTTGCAAGTTAACATCTATGCTTGGAAGAGTTAGAGAACTTAAAAAAGCTACGAGTGCGTTTCTAGCCCTAAATAAAATAAGATTTGGTTCACTTCGGACAATAAACCCGGTCGATCGGGACTTTGGATTTAATTTAGGAACACCTATTGATAGGTATTACATCGAGAATTTTATCAGAGAGCACAGGCATTTGATTCAAGGAGAGGTATTGGAAGTTGGCGAAGATAGCTACACTTCTAAATATGCTCGAGGAGAGCATCGTTTAACCGTTTTAAATGTGGTTGATAAACCAGGTTGTTTAAAAGGTGATTTGGAGAGTGGCAATGGTATACCTGAGAATGCTTTCGACTGCGTAATTATGACACAAACTCTCCCGTTTATCTATGATGTAAAATCAGCAGTTTTTCATGTGCATAAAATGCTCAAACCAGGTGGTCATCTTCTCGCCACAAATCCATGCATAAGCCAAATATCTCGATTTGATATGGATAGATGGGGCGATTACTGGCGATTTACTCCTCTCTCCATTATGCGACTCTTGGAAAATTATTTTCCGAAGGATAATATTAAAATAGATGCACATGGAAATTCGCTCACTGCAACTTGCTTTATTCAGGGTATTCCCTGTGAAAAACTTAGTCCCCGAGAACTCGATCACGCAGATCAGGACTACCCTGTAACCATTACCACATTAGCTCAAAAAGCCTAGTGTTCTTAACGAGAGCATTTAAACAGTTCCTGAAGCGTTCCTTTCCTTCCAGTAAAACTCTTAATGGGTGTGCCGTGCTTCTATATCATAGAGTATTTAAGCCTACAATTGATTCTCAGTTACTTTCAGTGCATCCGGAAAACTTTGAGCAACACCTGATCTTTCTTAAAGAGAACTATGAATTGATTTCTACCCAGACGCTCAAAGAAAGAATTATAACTAAAAATCTTTCTAACCGCTCCATATGCCTAACCTTTGATGATGGATATTATGATAATTTCAGTGAGGCATTACCTATCTTGGAGAAATATCAAATACCTGCCACAATCTTTGTTTGCACTGGTAATATTGGTACTGAAAATGAATTCTGGTGGGACATGTTGGAAAATCTTCTTCTAGCAAATAAAGAAAAATATTTAACATGGAACGCCCTATCGGATGTACGGGATGAAGTATTGGATCGGTACCTTAATCTTCAGGAAGGTTTAAAGACCCTCAATGTTCATGACCGTATGGCTATCTTTCAGC
>JAYNJW010000003.1:24436-36820 GCA_038110535.1 Opitutia bacterium
ATCAAGAACCTAGAAAGAACTATCGTTCCCTAAACTCAGAGGAGTTAAAGAAACTCGAGTCCTCACCCCTGATTACGCTTGGTTCCCATACTCAAAATCATTACTCACTTGGTAAAATCGAGTTTGCCAGAGCCCAGGAAGAAATTTGCACCAGTACAAGGGAGATAAGAAATTACACGACATCCAGGCATTTGCCTTTTTCTTATCCATTCGGAGGATCTTCGGACTGCAGAGAAGATCTTGAAGAAGTTTTTGCAAATGAGGGAATTGATGCAGTTTTCCTTAATCAATTCGGCATTGCTAACCATGATACAAATATTCGTGAAATACCGAGAGTTCTGGTGCGAAATTTAAATCAGTCAGAGTTCAAAACGCACCTTGAAGGTTTGTGGAACTGAATAATCTGGCATTTATTAATTACACTGCCTCAGGAGGCGGCGCGGGGAGAATCTGCTCTCTTTTGCATCAAGCATTTAATGGTTCTTTCTTGTACAATAAGTTCGAGCAAGATTTGGACAAAGGAATTGTCAAAATCGATAATTTTAGATTCAGGAACCAGTTTCATAAAACCATCAAATATCTGCTCGATTTATCCCTGAACAAAAGATGGCCATACATCCCTAGAGTTTTCAGTTTTATTTTGAACTATTTATCCGAGCCTTTGCGAAGAATAAACATTCAATTGGGGAAAGAGGACTTTTGTTTCCCTGGGACATCATGTCCATCCAAGTTTTTGATAAAGAAACCTACCTTGGTTCATTTGCACAACCCCTTCCCGGATTATTTTGATCTTCGATCTTTAAAGGTTTTATCAGAAAAATATCCTTTACTCATCACAGCCCATGATTGTTGGTTAATGACTGGTCATTGTGCTCATCCAATCGGTTGCCATCGATTTAAGACTGGTTGTGGGCATTGCCCAGATCTTAGCATTCCTCCTTCGATTTTAAGGGATCATACGAGACAAAACTTGGATACAAAAATCAGGATCTACAATTCCTCCAAGATGTATCTCGCAACTCCATGTAATTGGCTCAAAGAAAAAATTCTCGAATCAAAAGTAGGTACTTTTTTTGAAGAGATTCGTGTTATTCCTAATGGAATTCAAACGGATCATTTCTTTCCAATCCCCAATAAAAAGGAACTTCGTAAAAAGTATGATTTGAGTACAAATGCTCTTATATTTTGTTTTGTAGGGAATCGGGTAACAGATAATCCATGGAAAGACTTTCAACTTATGTTGAAAAGTCTTGAGATTTTTTCCATAAATCATCCTCGGAAAGTCATTTTTTTGTGCGTAGGAGAGGAAAGAGAAACAATCTCATTCCCTAACTTGGAATGCCGATTCATCAAGAGTACCAACGAAATAAAGGAACTTAACGAAATATATAATTGTGCAGATTATTATTTCCACTTGGCAAAAGCAGACACTTTCCCAAATACAATCTTAGAGGCACAGGCATGCGGACTTCCTGTATTTGCAAATCCCATCTGCGGAATTTCTGAACAAATACTTGATGGTAAAACGGGTTGGTTCCTACGAGATTCCTCCCCCGATGATATTGCCAGCAGAATTTCAGGATATTTGGAAGACTCCAACTATCCTGAAATGCAAAACAATTGTCGTTCCCATATAGAAAATAATTTTTCTGTAGAAAAAATGATTTCATCCTATTCAGCATTCTATTCAGACATCTTAAAGTCTCGGTCTTTTAGTTCCCAAAATTAATTAGTTTTACTATGAAAATTCTTGTTTCCGGTTCCTCTGGTTTAATTGGTTCAGAAGTGTGTTGTTATTTCTCTAACCAGGGATATCAGATTCATGGAATAGACAATAATCAACGTGCGGTTTTTTTTGGTCCTCAGGGAGATACTTCTTGGCGGCTCAAAGAATTAAAAGCTGGCCTACCCTCATTTAGCCATCATGAGCTAGACATTAGAGACCGTTCCAAAGTTCTGGATATCATTAAAGAGATCAAACCAGATGCAATTGTTCACACTGCAGCACAACCATCACATGATAAGGCCGCCTCTATTCCATTTGACGATTTCGATGTCAATGCAGGTGGAACACTCAATTTACTCGAAGCTTGTCGACAGGTTTGTCCAGATTCTCCATTTGTTCATATGTCGACCAATAAAGTCTATGGCGATGGACCTAATTTAATAAAATTAAAGGAGTTGGAGTCCAGGTGGGAATACGACGACCCTAAATTTGCAAGCGGCATACCAGAAACTTTTTCTATTGATCAATGCAAACACTCTTTATTTGGAGCATCTAAAGTTGCCGCAGATGTGATGGTACAAGAATACGGCAGATACTTTGGCATGGCCACATGTTGTTTGCGCGGAGGCTGCCTTACCGGTCCGTCACACTCTGGCGTAGAACTGCATGGGTTTCTTAGTTACCTTGTTAAATGCAATCTGGATGAAAAAACCTACAACATATTCGGATACAAAGGAAAACAGGTTCGCGATAATATCCACTCCGAAGATGTTGCTAGATTTATCGAATTTTTTATACGGGCTCCAAGATTTGGAGAGGTTTATAATTTGGGAGGCGGAAAAGCAAATAGTTGCTCGATCTTGGAAGCTTTTCAAATTTGTGAAGAGTTTTCAGGCCAAAAACAAAAATATGAATATTTGGATGAAAACCGTATTGGCGACCATATCTGCTACTACAGTGACCTCACCAAGATTAAAGACCACTATCCCGAGTTTGAAATCAAACACTCTTTAGCCTCCACAATTCAGCAGATTGTTGAGGCTCAGAACCGGCGTAAATAACAAAAATTGTTAACCCCAAAACCAATACTTTTAGTAACTGAAACTCCTCCGGGGACTCCAAATGGCTTTGGAGTTACCCTGGATTGCTTGTTTAAAAATATAGACCATCGGGTTCTTTACACGGATGTCTCATTCAAAATCCACGGAGATAATAATGGATATATTCTTGGGCAGGTCCCATTTCACAGTTCCCGAAGGTATTTTTTAAATTTTCTTTTCGGCTTAATTCCAGAATGGAGAGGTCGGTACTCGCATAAATGGCTCAAGACGAATCTAGGGAAGGAATATTCTGCCGTTTATGCATTCGTCTACTCTGTGGAATGCATTAAGTTCTCCAATTGGATTTCTGGTGTACTTGGAATTCCCCTATTGATTCATCTGGCAGATCACTCCAAGGATTTTCAATCAATTGAAATAACAAAAACTCTACAGGAATGCTCCAAAGTAATCTGTATCACTGGCGAGATGCAGAAAAGTTATGAAACCATACTTGGCCGTAACGATATAGAGGTTTTGCATAATGGTGCCGAGGATCGTTGTTTTAACATTCAGGAGCCTAAAAACTCTCCTTTTAGCAAAGATAATCCCTTTAGGTTTTGTTTTCTGGGTGGGCTATTCTCCCATCTTCACGGTGACTGTATTGAAGACTTTTTTGTAGCCATTAAGGAGGTAAGGAAAAAATATCAATGGGTTGAGTTTAATCTTTTTGGGCAAAAGCAACCAGCAAGCTTTCTTAATGAATTTCTTTCCCTTGATGGCGTAAAGTATCATGGGATCATAATGCCACTCGATAAAAAGTTTGAGATCATGGAGCAGTCTCACTGTTTCCTCATACCTTCTTCTTTCAATCCGAATAAACACGAAGATTACAAATACTCATTTCCTACCAAGTTACCTGAATTGATTGCCTGTGGCCGGCCCATTTTATCTTACGGTCCTGCCGACACTTCAGCGAATAGACTGCTCAATCAGCATAATATTGGTATCCGTATTCACAACCGTTCAGTGGATGATTTAGTCAGAAATATGCTGGAATTGATCGAAAAATATTCACAAAACTTAGATTTCGCAAAAAACTCACGCAAGCTAGCAGAAACGGATTTATCAGCGGATCAAGTGCGTTCAAGACTCTCTAAAATAATTGGAACCTTATGATCTCCGTTAGCTCCCTTTTGCTAAAATCATCAATCTTGCGAAAGAGTATAGTGACTAATATAAAGTCGAAATACTTCCACGAACTTGGTTTGTCTATCCCCCTCAATAATAGCTATTGGGCTCATATTCGTGAAAACGACTCCTATAATTCTTTTTCAGAAATCTTTATTCAGCAAGAATATGAGAACTTTATACCAAAGGAGGATCTGCTTAAGGTTATAGACTTGGGTGCTCACTATGGATACTTCAGCCTTTGGTTGCAGTCCAAAATAGGTTCGGATAAGTTTCGCTCATTATTAATCGAACCCTCTTCATTTTGTAGTCGATCCTTAGAAAACTTAATTTCTCAACCAAAACTACAAGGAAGGTTCAAATACCTTGCAGGAGCTATAAGTGATTCCCAAAATCAAACCACACAATTTTACGATCGTCCATTCATGGCCGGTTCCAAGTTTAACAATTCTGGAAACATGTCTTCCAAACAAGTAAAAATTGTTAAACAAGATGAAATAATCGCAACTTTGCCTCCCCCTTATGATTTAATCAAATGTGATATTGAAGGAGCCGAATGGGACTTAATTGAACACTACCAAGAAATATTATTTCAATCCAAATATTTACTCATGGAATGGCATAGCTGGCATTCCGGAGGCGGCGGCTTGAATCAAATTATTCAAGGCATAAAAAATTTAGGCTTTGACCTTG
Source organism: Opitutia bacterium (assembly GCA_038110535.1). Taxonomy (GTDB): domain Bacteria; phylum Verrucomicrobiota; class Verrucomicrobiia; order Opitutales; family Seribacteraceae; genus Chordibacter. Next base: position 29,084 of record JAYNJW010000003.1, read on the forward strand.
TGAAATCATCTAAACCTCATGTGGCAAAAGGAGTAGATGGTGAAGTAGGTTTGTTCCTTGCTCACAATCAAAAGTTTCTAGGTTGAAAGAATATGGAGAAATCCCAGGAGGTAAAAATGAACTCAAACCCCTGCTCTATCCATTCCATCGATCCTATCCCATTAAAATTTGGTCCAAATTCAGATGGTTTCAAAATTCTCGCCTGCCATCTCTTTTACCAACTCTTAACAAAAAGAGAAAATGGCTTACAGTAATCGATCGCTTGGGTGCCCCGGGAGACGCTTTGATAACTTCAAATGTCATCCGTTGCATTAAGGACAACTGCCCTAACTTAAAGATAAATTGTATAACTCCACATCCTGAACTTCTGAAACTCGACCCTAATATTGATTCAATTAATAAAAAAGAAACATTTTATTCATTTGATTCAACTTATTGGGAATTAATCGTACGTAAGGAAAAGAAAATAAATATCATTAGGCATAATCTGGATAGGCTCGGCATTCAAGAATACGAATACAAAGCAAGATATTATATTTCCAAAGAAGAGAAGGAATGGGCAAAAGATAAAATCAATCGTTTGAACAAGCCTATCATTGGCATTTGTACCAAAAGCAAAGAAACAGTTAAGAATTGGCCTGAAAGCAACTGGAAATCTCTAGTAGAAACTCTTACTACAATTGGGCAGGTAATTCACCTCGGAGATAACTCAGAACCTGTTTTTGATCAAATTCCTCGATTTGCCGGCAAATGTTCAATGAGGCAATCAGCTGCATTGCTATATCATTGCAAATGTTTTATCGGCCCTGACAGCCTGCTTATGCACATTGCCAACGGACTTAATGTTCCCAGCGTAATCATTTTTGGGGGGGCAAGACCCGTGAACTGCTTCGGATATGACGGGAATGTTAATCTTTCTTCTCGTACCAATTGTAGCCCTTGCTGGATTCACAAAGGCTATGAATCATGCAATGAAGATATGAAATGCATGAAGCATATTACTTTGGATACGGTCTTTAAAAATACATTACAAATGCTATCTAATCTACAAAACTAATTATGAATCAAATTCCTTTAATCGATCTTCCTGCAGTATCCTTAGAATCATTGGTTTTCAACATGATTTTAGGAGCTATTCTATCATCTTTAATCGGTTGGCATTATTCTCAAAGAACAAAAAAGAAGGTTTTGCGTCCAGAACTTGGTTTTGTACTTCCTGTGATTTGCCTTACGACACTTCTGGTTATTTCAGTGGTAAAGTCTTCCCTAGCCTTGTCATTGGGGCTGGTTGGGGCCCTTTCGATTGTCAGGTTCAGGACTCCAGTAAAGGAACCAGAGGAGTTAGCCTACATATTCCTCGCCATTGCATTGGGTTTGGCCCTTGGAGCAGATCAAAGAGAGGTTGCCGCTATTTCCATACCGATCGTCTTGGTCTTCATCTCAGCCACCAGCTTACTTGCGAAAAAAAACTCCCATCCGAAGGGCAATTTACTAATGAATGTTGAAGTGCCCAGGACTCCACCCTCAGACATAAATTTGGATCAGGTTTTGAATTCAATTTCCAAGATTTGCCCGACCATAGAAATTCGAAAGATACATCAAGATCAAAACCATTTTATGATTGTGGCCATTATGAATTTTGAGAGTAAGGCTAAACTATCGGAATTCTCCTCGAACTTTAATACAGAATATCCGGAAGGTCGCTTCACCCTATTGGATGATTCTTCCCTCCCTGTGGAGTAACAATATGCGGTTAGAATTAGACAGTTCTAAAAAGTTGCCCCCCAAAGGCTTAAAACTCTTTAATTTGATCTTAATATTACTGGTTACCCTATGCGTTGGAATATATCTTGGATGGAAAAACATTCCGGGTTTTTTAAAGGCAAAAATACTTTTTTTAACTCAGTCGGAATTCATTCCTAGTATTGGAGAAAAGAATGACCTAAGGGCAATATCCTTAGATATTAGCTTTAAAGATTTAAAGAAGATTCAACAAAAAAGAGCGGAAGCAGTAAAAAATGAGAGACTGGTTGCAGGTAACGATGATTATGTGAAAGCATCGATCAAAGACGCTAACCAAGTGAAGCATTGCGAAGTACGCTTAAAAGGTGACCTACCGGATCATTGGTCCACATCAAAGTGGTCACTAAGAGTTAAAATGAAGAGAGATGGACTCGTTTCAGGCATGAGCAGATTTTCCCTTCAAAACCCGGTTACGAGAAACCATACTTATGAGTGGCTTTTTTTGGAGAATCTCAAAAATGAAGGATTGATGGGCGTTAGGTACGATTTCGTAAATGTCTCCATCAATGGCAAAAAAATGGGTATTTATGCAATTGAGGAATATATATCAAAAGAATTTATTGAAGCCAACAATCGCCGAGAAGGGATTGTTGTTTCCTTGGATGAGGAATTAATGTGGTCAGACTTTTACAATGACCCATCAAACCTTGAGTGGAACAGCATATACCGAACCGCAGTTGCTAGTGCGCTTAACGACGGCAGAATTGATAAAAATCCTCTTCTTGCCCGTCAAAGGAATACTGCGATAAATCTACTTAGAGACCTTCAAGTACAAAAGATTAAACCCGATCAGCTCTTTGACTGCGAAAAATTAGGGAAGTTTTTTGCTCTATGCAGATTATGGAACGCAGAGCATTGCCTTGAGTGGGATGATATCAACTTTTATTACAATCCTATCATAGGGAAATTTGAACCAATCGGTTTTGACGCTAGTTGTGAAGCCAACGAAAAACCGAAGTACTGTTTTTTTACTGGCGGTAAAGTAGCAAATAATTGGGTAAACTATGCTTTGACCTCTCCAAGAATTGCCGAAGCCTACATTAGAAACTTAAAAATCTTTTCCTCGGAAAAATACATCAATAATTTGAAAGCTAACTTCGCAGGTTATGAGTTAAAAGTTAGAAGGTTAATATCTCGAGAATTACTCAACGCCTCCTTGCCTGAGTTCTGGCAAAATTTTGAATCACTTTTTAATAATGACCCATGGGCAGTTTTGGATAAAAGAGCTTATTTTATCCGCCGAGAACTTGATGATGAAATGCCGGCATTGGCATTTGCAAGAATGAGTAATGATTCTAAAAACTACCACACAACCATTCGAAATTCCCTTACTCAGCCAGTAGAGTTTTTAGGCATTAGGACAAATAATAATGTAGAGATAAACGCTTCAACAATCATTGAGGTCTGCCCCCAGCTAAAAGATTTATTTTTTTTTCCTCAGAAGAGTATTATCTTACCCATTCAGAAAAACGATCGTGAAAGTAACTTCGGCTCAATTGAGTTTTCCTTACCAATGGAGCTATTCGATTTAAATCAAAGTCATATCCAAAATGAATTATTCATTCATTTTCGTGTTCTTGGAAATGATAAAATCATCCGTGCTCCTATCCCTATTGACGAACATTCTTATGATCCGAAATCTCTCCCTTTTTATGATCAGAATCTTTCCTTGAACTCAGAAATTTTTTCCATCAAGGAAGATACCATTTATCTCCATCCAGGCAGACACATCTTTCACGAAGACATTTTCATACCTTTTGGGATGAAACTAGCCATTGGTCCCGATACCTCCTTGTCCTTTGAAAGAAATGCCTCTCTTGTCTCCGAAGGTTCAATTCGAGCAATAGGCACACCCGAACATCCAATAATTTTTAGTTCCGATCAATCTTTCTGGGATGGCATACTTCTTTTTGGCAGCAAAGAGCCATCTTTGTTCGAAAATGTGCATTTTTCTAAACTTGGTGGGACAGGAATGATCGTAAACCCTCATGGCATTGAGAAAGATGGTTGGGTAATGACTGGAGGGATTAATGTTCTTGATGCAGAAGTGCATTTTAAAAGTTGTCGCTTTGAGGATTGTTTTACCGAAGATGCGCTAAATGTTTTTTCTAGTACCTTTACGCTTGAAGGCAGTAAATTTATAAATTGTTCATCCGATGGATTCGATGGAGATTTTGTCAACGGAACTGTAAAAAGGTGCGAATTTATTAATATTATGGGAGATGGGGTTGATTTTAGCGGAAGTAGCGTTTCAGTTGAAGACACAATTTTTTATAACATTGAAGATAAAGCCATATCGGTGGGCGAAGCAAGTAATGTCAAAATCTCTGATTCTAATGTAAACATCGCGAATTTTGGAATAGTATCAAAAGATCTTTCCAATGCTCATTGTGTCGACACTCTGATTAAGAACACTCGTATTGCAGGAGTTTCTTGCTACCAGAAAAAAAACAACTTCGGTCCAGGCAATGTCGTTCTTAGCAATGTTAGGTTCGAGGACTTGAACAAGACCTATCTTATTCAAACTGGAAGTTCAGCAAAAACGGACGGTACTTTCATCGATACAGAAGAATTCCTAACTTCATCCCTTTACTAATTACAATCCGTGTAGGGTAATTTTTTGATAGAAAAAACGCCAAAAAGAATAGAATTAAAATGTCTGTATACTGAGAATGATTTGTCTTTTTTGGAAAGGAATCTTCAACTATCAAAGCTTTCTTTCTACCAACCCTTCCCGCCGAGGTTCATCAACAGCCTATACTTCGATTCCTATGACTTGGCCTCTATTGACGAATACTTAAATGGTTCCAGTGTTCGCACGAAAACAAGATGCAGATGGTACGGTGATCTGATTCAGAAAGGAAAAGACACGCTAGAATTGAAAAAAAAACAGTGTCACAAATCCTGGAAACTTCTTAAAAAAGACATTTTCACCGTTAATGCTTTTTCAAAAAACTGGAATGATTTTATGTCTCCTGACATTATGTCTGGCATAACGACGATTGGATTAAGTTCTCATAATCAATTTCCTGCCAGTATAGTTAGGTACAGAAGAAAATACCTTGTAAGCAGTGATAGTAAAATACGTGTTACCATCGACGACCAACTTCAGTTTTTCGATCAAAGACTTTCACCTGACCCAAATGTGAAAATAAGTGAAAATTCTCATGCAGGCATTGTTCTTGAAATCAAATTACAAGAGACAGACTCGAACCTGCTTCCGCTTATTAGTAATGCAATTAATTTCATTCCAAGTCGGTTCTCCAAATACTGCGAGTCTTTGATGAGACGGTTTTAAGATAAAAAAACACCCTAAAGTCTCCGCCTACATATTTGCTGCCAGATCAGATTGTGGCTTCATAAGGGCAACCTTGCCTCACTTAGTCAAAATGTGCCAAAAAGCAAATGCGCAAATTCAAGTAGTTGCAGATGCCTCCTCCCCTTCAGGAGTTTTGGGAAGTATCTTAGAACAGGATGAATTCGAAAAGCTTTTGAAAATCCTAGATGAGATCAATTCTGACAATGCTTTTGAAATTCAAATTGAACGAAATAACCAAAAGGATGCTCGTACATTCAACAGAAAACAATTTGGAAAGAATCTTGATGAAACTCACTGTTTTCGAGGTTACCCCATTGTTGGAAGCATAAAACAGTTCTTCGAATCTGATTCAGAATATGTTCTGCATATTGATTGCGATATGCTTTTCTATGAAGAAAAAAATATATCTTGGATACTCCAAGCGATTTCCATTATGGAAGAAAATCCAGATCTTTTATGTGTTTTACCTAGAGGCGGCCCACCCACGCCAGATGGTTCGCTGCATCAAGGAAGCACGACATACCGTACCGACAATGAAAGGGGAATCTATTTGTTTAAGAATTTCACAAGCAGACATTATCTGATCCATAAAAAAAGGTTTCTGGATTTACTTCCTCTTAGACCTATTTGGCTCTCTTGGAGAGAACCCATCAAAAGCAAATTCCTCGGAAGTGGCAAGATGCTATGCTGGGAAAGCATGGTCGAGAAAGCTCTTGAAGAATCAAACCTTTGGAGAGCTGACCTAATGACTGATCAAGCATGGTCTCTTCATACATGTGATCGTTCGGAAAAATTTTATGAGGATCTTCCAAAAATTATTAAGCGATTAATGACCGGAGACTACCCTACAAGACAAGCTGGTCATTTCGATCTTTTATACAATCTATGGAACTGATTGGTTTCAGAAAGATTTTCGAGAAAAATATCGCGTTATTTTTTTCCGTAATGAGCTTGGTTTTGGTTTTTGTTTACATCTGTAAGAATAAACCTCTTCAAATGGACGAGCTCTCAACATTCTTTCATTGCAGCGACAAAAACTTTGAAGATTTAAATATCTCAAACTCCTTGGGTGTGAACATGATACCCCCTGTTTACTTTACCATTATTTGGGTAATTGGAAAAATTGCTTCCCTAAATGAAATAACAATGCGTTTACCCAGTCTTCTTTTTGGCATCTTAAGTTTGGTAGTGATGCAAAATTCAATGAAAAGACTTTTTCCCAAAGAATGTATTAATCTCTGTCTCTTCGCTCTTATTTCTCACTGCCCTATTCTTATTTTTTCAATATGTGAAGCTAGACCATTTGCATTATACCTAATGCTTACAGTCTTTTTTACACATCATTTACTCTTTTATAGAAAGACTAAAACTCATTTTTTTATTGTTTCAAGTCTGGCTTTTTTAATTCCCGGAACCTTCTACATTGGAGGAATTTATACATTATTTATTTTAATTTTTTTCATCATAGATCGAATCAGAAAAAACTTAGATTTTAAGCACTGTCTTTATGCTTGTCTGCTTGGATGGTTCTTTTTTTGTATAATCGTATTACCAACTTTCTATGATCACTTAACAAACACATACACCGGACATTTTAGTACTGGATATAAGGTTAGATTATCGGATTTGTTTACACTGTATGGCTCTCAAGTTTATTTGCCAATCTCCCTTCTTTTGTTGGTTCTTTGTCAATCATGGAATCCTTCCACATTTGTTAAAAACAAGAGTGAGAATTTAAATGATGCACCAGTAAGCATCTTAATATTCGCATCTTTTTTAGTTATTCCATTTGTTTTTTTTATTCTATGCAAAGTCTTTAATTTTGGGATTTTTCAAAACAGATACTTTATACCTAACCTAATTTTTTATTTTTTTATTTTTTGTTTAGTACTTTTTAAAAGTGGAAAAATAACTAAGAGCAAAGTGTGGCTAGGTTTAAACTATTTTCTGTGTACAATTGTATTATTTTTAATAGCTAGGTCATTTGGCAACTCCTATAAAGCAGAGTCACCTGCAGATTCAATCCTTTCAGCAGTCAAAACTCAAAAGAACATTGTTACTTTTAGTAGAAGAATTGCTTTTCATGTAAATCATTATCATGGGGCAGAGGTAGATTGTTATCAAATTGTAGGAAATGAAAAATATGCTTCCCACATGAAGAATTTTTCAAGCAAGTTAAATCCGATTTCTCTGAGTCAATTACCAATACTTTTAGATAAACTACTAAGTAAGAATGAAAGCATACTTTTTTTAGATGGCTCGATGGTAAGTAATGGAGATCAATATATTTATACTTTTATTGATTCTCAAAAATACAAAGTAGTGAGATATGATCTACCTAAAAGCCCACAGGCGAACCTAGCATACCTTGTTTCAAAAAGTTGATTTTCAGCCGAAATTTAGTCTTAACCATATTTGCATCAGCAACTTCGTTTGCTTTGATAAATTTATGCTTAATGAAGCCGATTTGGGTGGATGAATGCTACACTTTTTACGGAGTAGATCATAGCTCATTTGCTTCATTTTTCGGTTCTATCCTATCAGGTATAAATTTCTCCCCACCTCTGTATTTTTTGGTCAATTGGTTTGCTGCTAGCTGGTTCCCCATGAATATT
>JAYNJW010000003.1:36830-86927 GCA_038110535.1 Opitutia bacterium
ACTGGAGAGCATTCTTTGGACAGTGATAGGTCTAGTCCTTTTTTATCAGGCATCTAGAAAAACCTTCGGAGTTGGTCCATCAGCTATTTCAATAATGTTGGTTGTATCTCAATCCAACCTGCTACTCGATAACAGCATCGAAGCACGACATTATACGATGTTTTTTGCCTCTGCATCGTGGGTTTTCTTTACATTATCGACTTTTAAATGCAGCTCGAAGCACATTCCGAGAAAAGTACACTTTCTTTTATTTAGCTCGCATTTATGCCTGTGTCTTACGCACTATGTTGGCATCGTATTTTCGATTATAGTAGGAGTTGGTTTTCTTTTTTGCAAAAAAGACAAGCACCTTATCAAAAGAGTTCCTTGGTCGATGTTATCAGCCTGGGCTCTTGTTTTACCTATTTACATCTTCTTACTGCAAAATCAAAGTTCTCACTTATCCGCATGGCACAGGGATGACTCACTAATCGCACTACTTGAAAATTACGATTATGCGGGATTGGGAATAAGTCTAATCTTAGTGCCTTTAACCTTTCTACTTTTGCCTTTAAATAAGTTTTTCATTCCCTTTTCTACAAGTTCGAATGATCGATTAATAATAGCGACCTCTATTTTGTGGTTTCTAACACCGGTGATCTTTTGGCTGCTGGCAAATTTAAGTCCCTTAAATTTACTCAAAGATCGATATTTTATTCCCAAAGAGGTTGGACTCCTAACCATTCTGGCATTCTTTTGTTTGAGAATTGGTTCTTTATTCAGGACAACGAAAAAAAATGAGTTAGTCATGTGGTCCGTCCCTCTTTTAGTCGTTTCTGTTTTTTCTATATTTACAATTTTTTCATACCATAAAAGATCATCCTTTGGATACTCTGAAAATCGGAATTACCACCATTGGCTAAGTGTAGATGAGAGAATTGAGAAATTGAATTCCCCGATCGTTTTATCAGGAGACCCACTTTTTTTTCCAAATGCCTACAGAAATAATGATCAATACTTCTTCCGGATTGATGATGAAAATTTAGAAAATATTTATTCCCAATTTTCCAGTAAGATTCAGTTAGTGAATCCTTCCCAATTTTTGACTTGGGATTCTTTTATTCTTATCGGAGATAAAAACTCATTCGAAAATTTGAATCTTTCTTCATTTTTAGCTACAGAAATCGGCAAAGTGCATGAGAGACTCCCCCTTTTAATCAAAAAGTTCGAAAGAATTTGAGCATACTTAAACCAATCAAGACTTTTTTTCTACCGCTTTTGAAACCTTTCTTTTTTTGGCTACTTGTACTGTACATCTTCATTGAATTTTTCCTTTTCCATAACTTCAACAAACTACCCTATAAATTTCTTAACCATACCAGTGGTCCGGTTAGATTGCTTGCAGATTACTCTAAAAAAGAAGTTATCCCTGAGAATTATTTTGCCTTAGTCGGAGATAGCAATGTTTACGGATTTGGACCATGGTTATACGACAATTCATGGAGCATGGAGCAACCATCCTTTGCCACCCATCATTTGTTAAATAAAGATCTTGGTACTGATGTTGTAGCCTTTGGCTATCCTGGTTATGGCAACTTGGGATCATCACTCACAGCGGTTGCTGAACATCGTTATCTTAATGAATCCTTGCTTTGGTCAGATTTTCCCTTCCCTAAGAAATTATTATTCGTTTTTTATGAGGGTAACGATCTAATAAACAATCTTCACGAGATCGAGCAACGAGGGTTTAGCTTAGATAATCCAATGGACGAGAAGTTCGACATGGAAATAGAAAGTCTGCTTAAGTCCGAAGAACAAAGGCTCCTTGCAGAATACTCAATCCTCGATCAATCACCGACTTGGAACCTGACTGCAGGAATAGTTAAAAACTACTTTGGCAAATTTTTTCTCAGTGAGGAAAAAGAGCCTGACTCCATCAGCAAAAAATACGAACTTAAAGAAAATGAATCTTTAAGCAAAGATTTAAGGCAGGGTGCCGAAAATAGAGCTTTAATTAATCAAAATGAGACTGATTTGGGATATTGTGAAGGCCCCGCTCTTCTTATGACTTCAGCAGAAATTGATCAATCAATGAGAATTCTTCACCATTCTCTAAACTATTTTAAAAATTATTTCTCTGAAAGCAGAGTTTGCGTTGTTTATCTACCATCATCTCTTTCAATCTATGAATTCAAGAACTCGTCTGTTCGTCCTGCACCGTTACAACTCAATTCCAGTTACAGAAACAAAGCACTACCCCCTGAATTTGCCAAAGAAAGAAATTTAATGTTAAGAAGGAAAGTTTCTGAAATAGCTTCCAATCTTGATCTTGAGCTCATTGACACTACTGACTTCTTTAAATCGAAATCAAGAAGTCTTTTATTTCACGGACCAAGAGACCCAATCCACTTAAACCGTAAAGGGTTTGAGACCTTTGCTGAAGCTATTCTAATAGATTTAAGAAAAAAATCATGATTCTTGGAATCTCCGCATACTATCACGACAGTGCAGCGGCACTTGTCGGAGAGGAGGGTATTATTGCTGCATCTCAAGAAGAGCGTTTTACTCGAATTAAGCACGACTCCAATTTCCCCATACATGCGATCAACTATTGCCTGAAAGAAGCTGGAGTCTCAGTGGAAGACTTAGATCAGATAGTTTTTTACGAAAAGCCATTGCTTAAGTTTGACCGCTTATTAGAAACTTACATCGGTTTTGCTCCGGTTGGGCTAAAATCTTTTATCAAAGCAATGCCCCAATGGCTGAAGCAAAAGCTTCACTTGCCTCGTGAAATTAAAAAAAATCTGCCAGGGAAATGGAACAAGCCGATTGTTTTTACCTCCCATCATGAGTCACATGCCGCCAGTGCATTTTTCCCTAGCCCTTTTCAAGAAGCTGCTATTCTTACGATGGATGGAGTGGGCGAATGGGACACTGCCACTATAGGAGTTGGAGAAAGTAACCGTATAGAGTTGCTCAAATCCATGCACTTCCCAGATTCATTAGGGCTTTTGTACAGTGCATTCACTTATTTTTGCGGATTTCGGGTCAATTCTGGTGAATACAAACTCATGGGTCTGGCACCATATGGAACGCCGGTTTTCAAGGATCTCATTCTCGATAAGCTAATCGATCTCAAGCAAGATGGATCCTTTTCCGTAAACTTGGAATATTTCAATTATTGCCAGGGGCTAACAATGACCAATGCTAAGTTTGCCAAGCTTTTTGGTGGACCACCGAGAAAATCTGAAAGCGATATTACTGAGAGGGAAATTAACCTAGCCAATTCAATTCAGGCAGTTACCGAAGAGATAGTCCTGCGAATGGCTCGATATGCTAGGGAAATGACTCAAAAGGAAAACCTTTGTTTATCTGGTGGCGTCGCCTTGAACTGTGTTGCCAATGGCAAACTGCTTAGAGAAAAAATCTTTAAGGAAATTTGGATACAACCAGCGTCCGGAGATGCCGGTGGTGCACTGGGCTGTGCCTTATTTACTCATTATCAATTAATGGAAAGAGAACGAACACCATCTGCCAATGATTCTATGAAAGGATCTTTCCTGGGACCAAAATTTGAAAACAATGAAATTCGATCTTTCTTAGATGAAAAGCAAATACCTCACCATTTCTACTCGACGGAAAAAGAGTTACTGGAAAGAGTTGTACAATATATTGGAGAAGGAAAAATAATCGGTTGGTTTCAGGGAAGGATGGAATTTGGCCCGAGAGCTCTTGGGGGAAGAAGTATTATCGGAGATGCAAGAAACTCAGAGATGCAGACCAAGATGAACCTTAGCATTAAATTCAGAGAGTCATTTCGTCCGTTTGCTCCTTCGGTACTCGAAGAAGATTATTCGAATTTTTTCGAACTGGAAACATCCTCCCCTTATATGTTACTGGTTGCTCCTGTAAAAGATAATATCCGCAAAGAATTATCGGCAAAGGATGCCAGAGACATGAAGGATCCTAACCTATTGAAGCGAGTAATAATCGAAAGATCCAGCTTACCCGCAATTACCCATGTTGATTATTCTGCCCGAGTGCAAACTGTTAATGATGAGCGTAATGATCGCTATTATCGATTGATCCGAGAATTTAAAGATTCTTGCGATTCTTCAGTCATAGTTAATACAAGTTTTAATATTAGAGGAGAGCCAATTGTATGCACACCACAGGATGCTTACCGCTGCTTTGTATCCACCGACATGGATGTTCTAGTTCTTGAAAATTTTATTTTATTAAAAACCGAACAGCCACAAGAATCCTTGAAAGAAAAAGAGAAATACATCGCCAGCTTTGATCTCGATTAGAAAATGATAATGAAATCTCCAAATCATAATGATGTAAGTGGACTTGCCCTAAAAATACTTATTGGTCTACCTTTAGCTGGATTTATTTGGACCATAATTTTTCGGTTTTTCGGATCCAATGAGCTTTGGAATTGGAACATTCTGATTGTTTTTGCAAGTTTTGGAGCAGTCCTTGGATTAGGTTCACTGGCATATTATCCTTTAGGAATTTCAGTTTATCGATTCTGGAACCAATTAATTGGTTTAATTGATCAACTTATTGTTTGGCTTTGTCTCCCGCTCTTTTATTACATCATTTTAACACCCTATTCTTTCGTTATCCGGATAATAGGAAAGTCAAAGTTTACTTATAGAAAACACGAAATTCACACCTATTGGAAAGATGTCAATAAACCCAAAAATAGCACAAGATATCTCCAACAATTTTAAACTATAATATGAAAAACGATTCCGAAAATAAAGATTTCCAATCATTGACGGAAAACAGAAAACAATCCGGTTTGTTGTCTGAATTTTTTTCCATGCTTATGCACAATAAAAAATGGTGGTTAACACCCATCGTTCTTGTGCTTTTACTTTTTGGTTTGCTGATTATTCTAGGTGGAAGCAGCTACGCTCCTTTTATCTACACCTTGTTTTAGATGATTTCTGTAGTTGTTCCGGTTTATAATTCCGAAAATTCTCTAACTGAACTGACGGAACGCATTTATTCTACACTTTCAGGCAACCATGACTTCGAAATCCTTTACATTGACGATGGGAGCTCAGATTCTTCTTGGAAAACGATTGAAAAACTTGTCTCCACTTATCCAAAAATCAGGGGCTTTAAACTTGGGAGGAATTTTGGCCAACACAACGCTCTCTTATGCGGAATCAGGGAGGCAAAAGGCAGCATTATCGTTACTCTGGACGATGACCTACAGCATTCACCCGAATCCATCCCAAAATTAATCGAGAAATTGAGCCAAGGATTTGATGTTGTTTATGCTTCGCCAAAACAACCCGCACATAGTTTTGCGAGAACATTTGCATCTAAGCTAACTAAATATGCTCTACAAAAAACAATGGGAAATGAAATTGTTGCTCAAACAAGCGCTTTCAGGGCATTTAATTCTGAAGTCCGATTTGCTTTCGAAAATTATAACGAACCTTTGGTTAATATTGATGTACTACTAAGCTGGGCCACAACTAGATTTGCTTCTATAATCGTAAACCACGATGCTCGGCAATATGGGTCCTCGGGCTATACTATCTTCAGTCTGATCAGACATGCCCTAAATATGATGACGGGGTTCTCCACCAGACCCCTGAAGTTTGCAAGCATGATTGGAATCCTTTTTTCCTTAGTGGGTATTGCATTGCTAATATTCGTTTTAATTAGATGGGTAATTGAAGGAAGTATAGTTCAAGGTTTTGCCTTTATCGCCTCTGCTGTGTGTATGTTTTCAGGAGCACAACTTGTAGCCTTAGGTATCATAGGTGAATATATATCTCGTATCCATCTGCGTACTATGAAGAAGCCATCTTACATAATTAAAGACAGGCTTTGATGAATAAGACTAAAAGGGTTAAGTGCTCTATACTCTTCTTACTTGGAGAAAAAGGACTAAATGTACTTTCTGCAATCGTGCAAAACGATTGGAGGGAGAGCGTCGAACTTGTCGTTGTTGGCGAAGATCAGAATATCAATAACGACTTTTCTGAAGAGATTATCGGATTATGTTTGGAAAATAATATTGCACATTGTAGCGAAGAAGAATTTAGGAAGCTTAAGATCTCTCATCAAAATTTCACAGCTTGGGCTGCGGGTTGGCGAAGGATGATAAAGTGTCCTTTTAAGCAAACTATCGTTTTACATGACTCGCTATTACCTAGACTTAGGGGGTTTAATCCGCTTGTTACCGCTTTACTAAACAAGGAAAAAGAGATTGGTGCTAGCGTAATCATTGCAAAGTCGACTTTTGACTCAGGTGATATAATCGCCAGCGATAAAATTTTAATAGAATATCCAATTAAAATTCAACAAGCGATAGATAAAATCTGCCAAATTTACTACTCTTTGACAAAGTCAGTTTACAGCTCTTTTCTACTCGATGGAGTTTTAAAAGGAACCCCACAAGATGAGAATAATGCAAGTTACAGCGTGTGGAGAGATAATGAAGACTATAAAATTGATTGGAACTTACCTGCTCAAGAAATTCTTCATTTTATTGATTGCGTCTCATCACCGTACAAAGGTGCCTCCACACTAATTAATAATCAGGTTGTCCGGATTTTTGGAGGCAAAGCCATCGATGACATCCATGTAGAAAACCGTGTTTGTGGAAAAGTGATTTTTATTGATAATGGCTTTCCAATTGTAATCTGCGGGAAAGGATTGCTCAAAGTTACTAAGGCGACTTATGAAGATTCAACCAATCTCTTTCCTATGAAACAGCTTAGGACAAGATTTGGCTAAAAGATTAATCGTTTAAAAAAATTAAGGTAAAACAACTGATTCCATATAACAAGCCTCACCTAACGGGAAACGAGATACTCAACATCGAGGAGGCGCACCGATTAGGTCAACTTGCCGGAGATGGGAAGTTCACAAAATTGTGCGAGTCATGGCTTGAAGAAAATCTCAATTGCAAGAAAGTCCTTCTAACCCACTCCTGCACTGCTGCCCTGGAAATGTGTGCTTTGCTTGCAGGAATCAAACCAGGTGATGAAATAATCATGCCTTCCTTCACTTTTGTATCTACTGCAAATGCATTTTGCTTAAGAGGTGGCACTCCTGTTTTCGTAGATATACGATCTGACACAATGAACCTAAATGAAAAGCTTTTGGAATCTGCTGTCACCCCAAAAACGAAGGCAATTGTGGCTGTTCACTATGCAGGTGTTGCATGTGATATGGTTTTCCTGCAAAGCTTGTGCAAGAAAAGTAAATTACTGCTTATCGAAGATGCTGCACAAGCTTTGGGTAGTGAATACGCCGGGAAAAAACTGGGCACTTTTGGAGATCTTGCAACCTTGAGCTTTCATGAAACCAAGAATGTGATTTCAGGTGAAGGCGGTGCACTTTTAATAAATAATGATACTTTCTGCAAGAGGGCAGAAATCATTCGTGAGAAAGGCACTGACAGAACCAGCTTTCAAAGGGGAGAAAGAGAAAAGTATACCTGGCAAGATTTAGGCTCATCTTATCTACCGGGAGAGTTGATTGCGGCATTTCTTTATGCCCAGTTAAATTCTATTCAGAAAATCAACCGATCTAAATTAGAAATATGGCACGGCTACTATGATGGTTTAAAAAGTCTCGAAAAAAATGGAAAAATCCGATTACCAATTATTTCTGATTTATGCTCCCATAACGGTCATATTTTCTACATCTTAGTAGAAAACGAAAAAACTCGAACTGAACTAATCAAGTACCTTAATAAGAAAGGTATTCACAGCGTTTTTCACTACATTCCGCTTCATTCATCCCCAGCTGGAATTAAATATTGTAGAAAAATAGGAAACCTTTCAGTTACTGAAGATATAAGTTCGAGATTGTTACGACTACCTTCCTGGGTAGGGTTATCAAACAATAGAGTAATCAAATCCATTCATGAATTTTACTCTAAATAGATCAAATAACTTGCTCCGCCTACTCTTCTACGCAAGCATTTCTATTACGCTACTCGTTCAAGGATTTTCAGTATTTAAATACGCTAATTTTATTCTTTTTGATGAATGGCTAGGAAGAGGTCTCTATCCTGGCATAGCATTTTTCCATGGATTTGACTTCTATGAGCCCAAGAGTGGTCCGCATGTAACTTTATATGGTTGGATGACTGGCTTATTTTATTCTGTGGTTGCAATTTGTGATAACCCTAATAGCGCCGCATGGACTGCTTTCTCAATCAATGTAACATCATTCTTTTGCGTTTCGTTTCTTATCTTTAGAAAATTACTTTCAAACAAAAGTCTTACTTACTCAGCAATTTCAGCATTATGTTTATCTAGTTTTTCTTTCTCCGCTCATCTGCTTGATCCTACAACTGAAGGAATCACAAGGATACATGCCGATCTGCCGGCAATGCTTTTCTTGCTACTTGGGATTTTCTTTTTTTTAAAACTCAAGGAAGAGAATAAGGAATCAACGCGTTATCTTTTACTTTGCTCCTTCTCGCTAGTACTTTCTACATGGGCTAAGCTACCAACACTTTTTGCAATTGGATTTCCGTTTATTCTTTTGATTCTCGATAAAGAATTTTCTAGAGCTCTCAAATATATACTTTACACATCTCTCATTATCGGAGTGACCCTTTTTCTATCAGGATTGGCTTATGGTTTTGAGGACATGAAATTCATTCTCTGGGATCATACCGCTCAACACAGCTGGAATGACAGAAATAATTTATTCAATGGAGAAAAAGCCCCAAATTTCAAACTATCATTTCTTGAAACGATACCCCTTCTTTTGCGCTTCTGCATCATGTATTTAGCTGAATACTACCACTTTGTACTTTCAGCTTTAACTTGCATCTTGGTCTCTTTCTCAACTGCACTTCAACCACTACAGCGATATTTACTTCGCAGCACTGGTTTGTGTTTTATCCTTCTCATTCCGACCTGTATTGCTGCTCTTGCCCATTTTGGAGGGGTAGAGAACTCACTGCTATTTTGCAATTCAATGGGGATTTTTTGCATGCTATTTCTTGTGCTCATTATTGTTCAAAACTTCGTTAGTAACTCACTTTCAGGAGTATTTTTTGCATTAGTTGCTTTAGCAATGTCCATACCTGTGGCTAGAACAACAAAATCCTTCGACCACAATCCGATTGATTCCCCACATATGCAAGCCTACGAATATCTCTCCAAAGGAAACTCCGATGTTTATTTCGGTTGGTATCCGATTGCTCATGCTATGGTCGATAAGGTTAATGTAACCTGTACGGAAGTTCCCATTTGGGTATCGATGAATCTTCCTGATGAAATTCATTTTGATTCTAGTCATTTCCCTGATGGTTCAAAATATTTGGCAACTTGCAAAGTTGGTTACGGGGGTGCTACACTACAATACTATCTTGGACATCTTGAAGAAGTATCATCTCCTACCGAACTTTCTAATTGGCGACTTTTTAAAATCTCCGAGAATTCAGACTAAATAGCTTGAAAATTTTAATCACTGGTGTTGCTGGATTTGCAGGTAGCTCAATCTGCGAAAATCTACTGGTCCATCATCCAAATTTTCATTTGTTTGGAGTAGACAATTTATCTCGCAAAGGATCGGAGAATAACCTGACAAAACTGGTCGGTCTAGGTCTAGATTTTGTTCGGGCAGACATTCGTTCCCAGTCCGATACTGATGTTCTTCCTCCTGTCGATTGGGTGATCGATTGTGCAGCAAATCCATCCGTACTTGCCGGTTTGGACGGGAATTCTTCAAGCAGGCAAGTAATGGAACATAATCTTTTAGGCACAATTAACCTTCTGGAATATTGCAAGAGGCACAAATCGGGACTCATCTTGTTAAGTACCAGCCGTGTTTATTCCGCTCTTGAATTGGCAAATCTATCAGTTGAATCATCAAAAGATCGTTTTGATCCTCAACAATCTTCAATTGCTGGGCTATCAGATTTAGGAATTTCTGAAAGTTTTCCGACATCTGCACCTATTTCGCTTTACGGTTCATCCAAACTGGCATCTGAGCAACTCATTTTAGAATATGGCTATAATTTTGATTTTCCAGTCTGGATTAATCGTTGTGGTGTACTTGCAGGAGCGGGTCAATTTGGCAAAGCGGATCAGGGAATTTTTTCTTACTGGATTCATTCATTCAAAGAAAAGAACCCTCTTAAATATATAGGATTTGATGGCTCAGGACATCAGGTAAGAGATGCACTACACCCACGAGACCTTGTTCCCCTACTCTCCCGGCAGTTAATGGAACCGAATTGGGAAGCTCCTAAGATTGTTAATGTTGGCGGGGGTATTGAAAATTCCATGTCTCTAAAACAATTATCGGAATGGTGTGAGAAGAGATTGGGACCCAATGAAGTCATCCCCTCAGCCGAATCCCGTCCGATGGATGCCCCTTGGATTGTGATGGATTCTACAGTCGCTCAAAATGCCTGGAATTGGAGTGTGAAAACAAAACTTGAGCAAATCTTGAATGAAATTGCTGACCATGCCGAAAAAAATCCAAATTGGCTGAGTCTAACCACTTAATTTGTAGAAAATTAAAAGTAATATTCAATTTTGCGATCTTAGCTTATCGGCTGATTCAGAAAATCTGATTTGGAATAAGGCAAAGGAAGTAGTTCAGAGAAATGCCTACATTTTGGGGGATGAAGTTCATGCATTTGAGAATGAGTTTGCCCAGTACTGTGATACTACCGACTGCATCGGAGTAGCCACAGGCTGTGATGCTCTTCTCTGGACAATGCAGGCCCTTGGGATAGGAAATGGGGATGAGGTCATTACGGTTGCCAATACTTTTATCGGAACTATCCTACCGATCATTAGGGCAGGTGCCACTCCGGTGCTGGTGGATTGCGACACGATCACTCAACAAATTGATCCGCAGGCTGTAAAGGCTGCGATTACGAGTAAAACTGCTGCCATTGTAGCGGTACATCTTTATGGTAGGTTGGCTCCGATGGACGAACTCATAGCAATTTGCGAGAAAAATGGTTTACTCCTTTTAGAAGATGCCGCCCAAGCACATGGAGCGAGATACAAAGGCAAAAGAGCTGGTAGTATGGGAAAGGCAGCTGGATTTAGTTTTTATCCAGCAAAAAACCTTGGGGCTTGGGGCGATGGTGGTGCTGTAACGACTAACGACCGAACGCTGGCAGAAAAGATCGGTAGAATGATAAACTACGGCCAAGTCAAAAAATACCACCACGCAGAGCTTGGATGGAATAGCCGACTTGATACCTTCCAGGCTGTTGTTTTATCGGAAAAATTAAAGCTTCTCGATCAATGGAATGAAATGCGTCGAATCGCGGCATCCTGGTACTATCAATTGCTTCAAGACAAAGAGGTTACTACCTATCATGAATCCAGCGAGAACGAAGCCGTACACCACCTTTTCGTGGTTACACTTAAGAATCGCGAAAAGATTATTGAAAAATTATCAAATGTTGGAATCCCAACCGGGATACACTACCCTGTTCCAATTCATAAGCATGAATGCTTTGCGAACTATTCTTTTACACAAGGAAAGTGTTTTCCTGTGGCAGAAGAGCAGGCAACCCAATTGCTCTCTTTACCCATGCATCCTAAACTAAAAGAAAGTGAAGTAGCAAAGGTTTGTGAAACAATTAAAACCCATATCTAAATTTGAATAGAACTCCGAAAATTTTAAAGGCGGGCATTGTTGATGTAAAATTCGGACATGGTGTCAAAGTTGTCGAACCATGCAATTTGTATGGTTGTCAAATTGGCGACGGATCTTTCATTGGCCCTTTCGTTGAAATACAGTCAAAGGCTGTAATTGGAAAAAATTGTCGTATACAGTCTCATTCATTTATTTGTTCGCTAGTTGAGCTTGGTGATTCTTGTTTCATTGGTCATGGCGTAACCTTTACTAACGATGTTTTTAAAAGCGGAACACCTTCACCTAACCCCAATGATTGGCTGCCAACCATCGTTGGCCAAAATGTTTCAATCGGATCAGGATCTACTCTACTACCCGTAAAAATTGCTGATGGGATTATCATAGGTGCCGGTGCAGTCGTAACCAAAGATCTAACAATAAAAGGCATTTACGCGGGAAATCCAGCCAAACTATTAAGAAAGCTTTGAGCGATATTATCACAACTTCATCAAAGGAATATATTGACAAACTAATAAGTTCAATCCCATCAAAACCAATTGGCGAAAGAATTACTTACAGGGGTTATTCAATTCTTGTAACCATGCCTTGCTGGAACGAAGAAGGTAAGATTGGTCCCGGCGTCCAAGCAGTACCCAAAGATCTTGTCGATACAACATGTGTAGTTGACAACGGATCTTTTGATAATACGAGGACGGAAGCACAAGATGCTGGAGCATTGGTGATTTCTCACCCAATTAATCTTGGTGCTGGTGGAGGTATTAGAACAGGTTTAGAATTTGGTTACCAAAATAAGTTCGATTTCTTAGCGGTTTTAGCAGGAGACAATCAAGATGAGCCCAAAGATCTATACCGTGCAGCAGACAAATTAATCGATGAAGAATTAGATTATGTACAAGGATCGAGGTGGGTCGACGAGGGCAAACGAGAAAATATGACCCTGTCTAGAACAATCCTTACATGGTTATACTCCCTACTCTTTCGCATCCTATTTAGGACTAAAATAACCGATGCCACCAATGGCTTTCGAATTTTCAGAAGAGAAATTCTAGAAAATCCAAATTTAAATCTTTGGCAAAATTGGTTATTACAATACGAAATGGAACCTTACCTTCTTATACAAACCTGTAGGTCGGGCTATAAAGTTGGAGAAGTCCCAGTTACCAAGCGTTACCATAATGATATGAAAGACAACACCAAGATGGTTCCGTTTAAAAGTTGGTGGTCCATTCTAAGACCATTGTTTTTGATCAGCCTAAAACTCAAAAAATAAATATTTGATTAGAGCGAACAAAGTAGTTGCTTTAATTCTGTTAATTTTAGCAACATCTTTAGTCTGCTTCGAGATTATCTTAGTCGACTATGGATTTGATTTAGTGGACGAAGGTTGGCACTACAGTAAGTTCACGTATCCCGATGAAGTTAAAGCAAGTGTTTTAAAGGACCATTTGTATAGTGGGATTTTATTCAAGGCATTGAATTATGATTTACCAAAATTTCGATTGTTCAATATTGGCATAATGATACTTTCCTCATTAATACTGTCGATAGGGTGTATAAAATTAATAGAAATAAAATCACATAATATTGAAAATAAAAAGTTTTTTTTCATAGTAATATATTCAACAATTATAATATTTCAAATGCCCAGTATTTGGTGTGAAAGGAGCCTTGCATATAATCAATTATCTTCAAATTTATCACAAATCTGCTTAGGTTTATTTCTTATATCTTATTTAAATTCTAAAAATTCTTCTTTATTATACTTTTTAACAGGTTCAATGGTTTCTTTTTTATTCCTCCTGAGGCCTCCTTCAGGAGTATCAATAAGTATAATATTAATTATACTTTTCTTACTTTTAGATAGAAATTTGAATAAATTTATTTTTTTTATAAAGTTTTCGATTATTGGTTTCTTTACTTTTTTGTTTTTTACTTTTCATTTATTGAAACTCCCTACCAATATTTAAAGAGTATAGAAATGGGAATGATGTTCGAAAAAGATCTATATAACTGCCATAGCCTTAAAACATTTTATCGATATTTCATGGAAATCTATGTAAACTTTAAGTTTGCAATAGGATTTAATAAGTTTGTTCTAATTACAACTTTCTTATTTTCAATATTTTTACCAAATAGATTTCGAATTATAACTATTTTTTCACTAATTATAACACTTTGGAAGTTTTACTCGATCGGTGATTTGAATGGAGGTCATGGATCCCTTGAGCAATACATATGGAGATTTTATTTTAGCGTCATCCCAGTTATTTTAATTCCTATCGGAATTGCATTTGCTAAAAAAGTTTTAAACCTTGAAACATCGGAACTAAAGAGATGTATCGCCATTTCTTTCCTTTTTTTATTAATGCCTATCTTTCTAGCATTTGGAACACACGCACCACTAACATTTAATATGAACTTTTATGCATGTTTTTTCTTATTTGGAATTTTGTTTTTTTTAATAAAGACCTGCTCAAATATTTCAAATAATATATCTTTGTTTTTGCTTGCTTTATTATTAAGCATTGGCCCATCATTTGCTTCTATTAATGGAAGATTTAATAAAAATTTTTACAGCTTAAATTCTTTGTCTTCATCTCCACTAAATGAATGTGTAAATGAAATCGATTTAGAAAACTCTAGGATATATGTATCTAATAACCTTAAAAATGTTTTAATTAAACTTAAATTAATTTTTTCTGAAATAAATCTATCGAACACTAAATATTGTTTAAATTTTGATGCACCAGGTTGGACTTTTTTGCTTGGTTTACCTCCTCACCCTATCCAACCATGGACATTGTTTTCTAAAGGAAACTTCACTTTGAAGAATTTAGACAGTGATTCTTTTCATAGAAGTACTATAATTTTACGCAAAGGTGGAAAATCATTGATTCAAATTCAAAATATTTACCCTGAATTCGAAAACTCTCATCGACTGCATGGTGAAGTTGAGGTAACTTACGATGATATAATACATCATAGTATACAAGTCTACGCACCTAGAAATGAATCAAAAAGTAATTAAACTTGGTTTAATTGGTGCAGGAAGATGGGGACCAAACCTTATCGGTTCCCTAAGGCGAATTGAGGGAGTTCAAATTGAACATATTGCCGACAAAAGCCAAGAAGCTATCCAAAATATAGAGAAGAGATTTGATAACATCATACCTCACAAAGATCCTCAAACCATAATTAAACAAAATGATTTGGATGCAGTCCTGATTGCAACTCCGGTGGACACCCACTTATCTTTGGTTGAACAAGTTCTCCAAAGCGGCAAAAATGTTTTTGTAGAAAAGCCTTTCGGCAAGTCCGTTGAAAAATGCAAATCACTCTGTGATCTTGCCAAAAGAAATGATCTGCAAATCATGGTTGGTCATGTATTTCTTTTCAATGCCTCAATTTTGGCCCTGAAAAATATTATTGATTCTGGAGAACTGGGCAAAGTCATGCATCTCGAGGCCCACAGAACAAACCTTGGGCCTGTCAGAAAAGATGTAAATGCGGTTTGGGATCTGACTTCACATGACTTATCCATTTTTGACTTTCTCCTAGATGATTTACCTAAATCAGTGAGTTGCATAGGTTCAAGTAAGTTGGACGGGAAAGTTGAAGATACCTCCTACACTACTTTTAAATATTCAAACAATATCTTAGCTCATGCTCATGCAAGTTGGTTGAACCCTCGGAAAGTTAGACAGATAACTGTAATAGGTGATAAAAAGATGGCAATTTGGGATGATTTAAATTTGGAACACCCCATAACCATTTATGATTCATCTATCGGCTTTGAGCAATCTTACTACTCAGATTCCTTTGCATCACACCGACTTTCCTACAACCGTGGGTCTGTTGTCTTGCCTGCAATTTCTACAAACGAACCCTTGCTTCAAGAAATGAATCATTTTGTAGAAGTAATAAATAAGAATGTGAAAAATCGATGCTCTGGAAAATATGCAACAGAAGTAGTAAAGTCTCTTGTTCATGCGGACCAATCTCTTATAGCAGACGGGAAATTCGTTAAAATCAAAAGATAATCGAAAAAAGCACCTACAGCATCAGATCATTAGGATTTTTCCTGTCTCTGCCTTGGTGGGCATTAGTCTTTTTCACAATCGAGTCTGCCCTGCTTAGAAGCAAAAATCCAGAATGGTTCAATTTGTATTCTTCTTCAAAGATCATTTTCATTTCCTTATCTGCCTTTTTTTGCCTTATCGTTTTTCTTGCACGCAAGAAGATACCAATCGCAGATCGTTGCAAACTTATCTGGGAAAAGCTCGCCTCGCATTACCTGCTAATTTTTTTAATAACAGCATCATTATCCTCAATTTTTGTGGTTCGAGAAGGTGTTGTTGTAGGCGAAGACATCAGCGGCCAAGTGAAGTCATCCCTACAATGGATCGAAGGTAAGGTGTCCTCTCCCAATTTTTTACTTAGACCCGCCCAAAACGACCTATCTCAAAATGCAATTAATTGGAATTTGCGCCCCCCGGGAGCCGCTTTACTTCCAATTCCTGGAATGTTGATTGGTCTATCACTTGGCCATTCGATTCAATTAGCTTTATTTATATGTTCAATTGCTGGAGGGCTTGGTTGGCTTTATCTTTTTAGCAAATCGGGGATTCACCAACAAGTTCTCTTGATAATTTCTATTCTTTTTGGACTGATGGCCAGCAATTACGTTTCCCATTTCTCGACTACCAACATTATACTTTTTGCTTTGGTTCCATGGTTTTTGATCTGGCTACTAACATTGAGTAACTCCATCAGCATCCATGGATTCTCCGGTAAAAGCTACTTAAAGGTAGGTTTTTTTCTTTTGTGCCTTGGAACCTTTTGCTGGGTGAAATTGTCCGGCATGATTGCTGCTGGAACCATTGGTGCGGTATTGCTTTTTATTATTTTGCTCAAGATTCGCAAAAGACATAAAACAACTCTTGTATTCGGGCTTTTAGGGATTTCCTTTTGGCTGCCGTTTGCAGGATTGGAAAGAGTTAATTTTATATTTTCAGGAAAAACTGCTGACCAAGCCTACAAGCAGGCAGTCAGTAGTGTTGAAGCACCATTGACTGGCGAACATTGGATGGAGAGTACGCAAGGAAGATGGTTACTCTGGAGCATTGTAGCTGCACCAGGATACTCATTGCCTACAAAAAGCATTGCCATGGGTATTCGAGATTTGGGAAAACAATTTCAAGGTTTTCGAGATTGGATGTTTGAGAGAAAAATAAATGATCATGTTTTGTTAGCCGGTATATTCAGCATTTTTTTAACTCTACTTCTGCTCTTTGAAGGAATCTCTGCCTTTCGGATGCTTGATCTCAATTTTAGAATAATTACTTTATGTTTTTGTGTCCTTCCATTCGTTGGCTTGGCTATCTTGTCCTTTCGTTTCCAATGGAATTATCTAATGTATCATTCACATACATTTGAATTTTGGTTAGTATTCACAATTCCAACCCTAGTAATTCTATCGAAGGCGAAATACATAGGCGTACGAACCTTATGTTTAAGTGGCATTTTGCTTGCCTTTCCTATTTATAAACATTCTCAGTCACTTGCCTATCAATTTTCCCCTGTAAGTAAACCTCAGATATCAGAAACAGAATCCTCGAGGGGGCTTTCTCAAAGTAGGTTTTCCGGTGCCATTCAATTCATTGAGGAAGATTCCATAAGTGCACTAGATATCTTATTTTTTTTACCAGCGGGAGACTCAGCCGACCTAGTGCTCCGAACCAAAATGCGCACCCTATCCACCCATTTCTCCGGCGGCAATTTCCCCAATTCCAATCAGTTCAAAAGTTCTTGCGAGCTGAATCTTTACTGTGCCTATGATTCTTCACTTTCTGAAAATCATCCATTCATGGAAGCACTCCATTCAAAATTCCCGCAGGCAGAAAGTCGTTACATTATCTACTCAGAAGATGTGACAGTTTGTAAAATAAGGCTTGTTCCCGCAAATAATGGATAAGTTATCGGTTATAATTCCGGGCAGGAATGAAGCAGAAAACTTGGAGATTTGCATTTGTGAAATTTTGGAAGAACTGAACAAATATAAGATAAATCATGAAATCCTTGTCGTGGATGATGGCAGCACGGACAATACGCTTAGGCTTCTTCAAGATATAGCAAATCAAAACCCTACGGTTCGTTATTTAAGAAATGATAAGGAGAACGGATTTGGTCGAGCAGTAAGAATCGGACTTACAGAATTCACTGGGGATGCAGTGGCCATTATGATGGCCGACCGTTCAGACTCGCCTCGAGATCTCGTAAATTATTGGAACAAGCTGCAAGAGGGATATGAGTGTGTTTTCGGAAGCAGATTTATTAAAGGCAGCAAAGTCTATAACTATCCGAAAATAAAGCTATTGGTTAATCGATTGGTTAATACCATGATCCGCTATGCCTTCCGAATTGAAACTAATGATGTTACCAACGCATTTAAAATATATCGGAGAGAAGTTATAGAAGGTTGTAAACCATTCATTTCACCACACTTTAACCTGACGGTTGAAATTCCCTTGAAGGCAATTATACGTGGATATTCATGGAAAGTGGTTCCTATTTCATGGAAAAATCGGGATAAAGGCGTTGCTAAACTTAAATTAAGAGAAATGGGCTCCCGTTACTTTTTTATCATCGCTTACTTATGGTTGGAAAAGTACTTCAGCCGTGGTGATTATCGAAGAAAATGAATGATTGTTTAGACCAGATTTATGAAATCAGATTTTCCGGACTTGAGGAGTACAGAAACGATGTTTGGAAGATTCTAGTTAATCAATTTTTTGGCAAATGGATCAATCCAAATGACACTATCCTTGATTTGGGATGTGGCTATGGTGAATTCATCAACCATGCCAATGCCAAAATTAAACATGCGATGGATCTAAATCCTCGAACAAGAAAACTTTTAAAAGACGATGTGATTTTTCATGAGCAGGACTGCTCTAAGGCATGGCCATTGGAAGAAAACTCTTTGGACCTTATTTTTACCAGCAATTTTTTTGAGCACCTTCCCAATAAAAAAGCTTTGAATGACACCATTACTGAAGCTAAGAAATGCCTTAAAAAGGGTGGTCTAATCATAGCGATGGGTCCAAACATTTCCGTCTTAAAAGGGAAATATTGGGATTTTTGGGATCACCATGTCGCTCTATCCGACCAGTCGATGGGAGAATTACTAGAAATCCATGAACTTAAAGTTCTTACCTCTGTGCCCAGTTTCTTACCTTACAACATGGTAAGAACCAAACGAAAGCCTCTTTTCCTCGTCCATTTGTATTTAAAGTTTCCTTTGATATGGAGGTTGTTTGGGAAACAATTTCTAGTAGTTGCCGAAAAGTGACCAAAGAAAAGTATTTAAACAAAACTTTATTCGTAACTCTGGCAATAGCTTGCAGCACCATTTTTACTTATTACTACTTTCTTTATACCAATGTATATCCACCAGGTAGTTTTACAGCAATTAGCGAGCATACTGCTCACAAAGTTTTTCAAACAAGATTGTTGGTTACGACATTGGCAAACATCCTCGAGCCAAGCCTACCAATCCTGATAGAACTTTTCCAATGGGCAGTTCCCTATCCGATTGATTACGAAGTTATATTACAGCTGCTAAATATTTTCTTTTTAGTCGTACTACTAGTTTCACTACCAAGACTTCTTTCAAATATAGAAATTTTTGTACATCCAGCCTTTTCATTCATCATCTTTATCCCAGTATCCTGGAACTTCATTTTTTTGAATGGCCTGATTGATGGTGCAGGTCTTTATTATCCCTACGATATTCCTTCTCTTTGCTTTTTTACATTAGGTTTATTGCTGTTCCTTGAGAAGAAATGGGGCTGGTTTTATGTCGTCTTCATCCTCGCACTGCTCAATCGCGAATCTGCCTGTTTTATTTCCATTGCTGGCTTTGCCTTATCCGTAGTTTTCCCTAATACATCTTTTAAAAACTGGATAAAAGATAACAGAGATTTAATGTGTCAGATATCCATTCAACTCATTTTGTGGATAACCTCCCGTGTCTGTCTTTCTATAAAATTTAAGGACAATCCCGGTGAGTTCTTTGAACAACCACACTCTATGATCGAATTTTTGTCCAAGATACTCACTGGAGGATCTCACTGGGCCATGCAAACCCCCCTCTGGTTTCTAACTCTTTTCCTTGGCTTGTGGGTCATTCCAGTTCTTGGATTCAAATATCTTAATAACCCGTCCAAGAGGTTGATGATAGTGGGAGCTATCTACTTATTTACTCTGACCCTTCGCTCCAACATGATGGAGACTCGTGTATACAACGAACTAAATGTAATCCTAACGATACTTGTAATTTGTACACTTCATAACCTAATAAGTAGAACAAAGAGCGTGGCTAACATCTAAATATCAAACGATTGGTGTACTTTCATAAAATAAAAAAAGTATTTCTTTTTATTTATATAATATTCGTTCTAACACTAAGAATTCTGTGGTTCCGAAAGAAGTTAATCATTGTATGTGATCAATATGGAAGACTTGGAAATAGACTCCATTTATTCGCCCAGTTGATCACTTATGCCAAAAAAAATAATTATGCAGTATGGATGCCAGGATTTTATGATTATTGGCATTTTTTCCCGAAATTAGATCATCGTCCAACTTTTGCTTCCCGGTTTTATACATTTTCGATGTTTCCTCCAGGAGATGTGTTTTACACCTTTAACTTTATTTTTCGAAAAGCTAGTCAGTTAAAAGAAAATCCACTTTTTTGTAGTCTGACTTTCAGTGATTCAAGCGATGGCAACCCATGGGATAATATTGGACGCTCTAAAAGTAGAGTAATCCTCTTCTCTGGATTTGTCTTTCATGAATATATGCTGGATTGCAGTTCTGCCATATCAGAAATAAATAGTCTTTTTCGCCCAGCATCAAAATATATTGATGAAATTAACGCACCTATAGAAATACTAAAATCTCGAAATGATCTGGTGTGTGGCGTTTTAGTTCGCCAAACAGACTACCGCTCTTGGAATGATGGTAAATATTTTTATACATCAAAACAATATGCAAGGTTTTTACATGGTCTAAATAATTCATTCGAAAATAAAAAGATTGGTTTCTTCATTGCTACTGATGAAATGCAAGATGAAAAGATTTACAGTGAAATTGATTGTATTGTAAGAGTTGGATATCCCTTGGAAAACCTTTACTCTCTAAGTTTGTGTGACTTCCTGGTTGGTCCACCAAGCTCGTACATAGGATGGGCCTCACTACTAAGCGAATCTCCATTAATCTCTATTACTGACATTTCATCTATCCCTAGTCCTGCTGACTTTAGTCTCAATATATGATATTAAATAAGTTGTCATATTTTAAATATTCGCTGTCGAAAATAGTCAGCAATTTGTTATCCAAGAAAAGTCAATATAGCCAGCACGGAGAAGACATTTTAGTATCACATTTACTAAACCAAATAGTCTCATTTATCGACATCGGTGCAAACGACGGCGTCTTCCTGTCCAACACTTATTTGTTTGCCAAAAAAGATGCTTTTGGGCTTTGCATCGAACCCTCAAAGAGTTGTTTTTGGAAGTTAAGGCTAAATCACCTTCTTCATCCAAAAGTAAAATGTATTAACTCAGCTATTTCGGGTTTTGATGGTTTTTCTGACTTCAATGAAGATGGTTATGAGGGGCTTCTTTCGTCAATAACTGATACGAAAAAAAGTACTACATACAAAGTCAAAACTCTTACCTTAAAGCAAATCATTAATAAAAATGATAGATTCAAAAAAGCCGATATTGTAAGCATTGATGTTGAGGGATTTGAGCTAAATGTTTTAGATGGAGCCGGACTCTCTTTGAAAGATGTTAAAATCATTATTATTGAAGTTGATAAGATTAATTTAGATCAAGTCATACAGCATAGAAGCCTAAACCATCACCGACCTACATACACTAATAATATTAATCTTATATTACTTAATAAAAGTGAATCTTTTAAAGAGCCTGATTCATTACCAAGCGGATTTTACAAAATTTAAATAAATGCCCACAAATAAAAAAAAGATTTGTATTTTAATTCCAGTATTCGAAGATTTTGAGTGCTTACCCCTTCTCGAAGCAAAAATTCAGCATCACTTAACTCATGTAACAGATTATAATATTCTCATTATTGATGATGGAAGTTTTAAAGGACTAGATAAAAAACTAGATATAGAAAACAACAAACGAATCAAAATCCTTACGCTTTCTCAAAATGTTGGGCATCAACGTAGCATTACTATAGGTCTGTGCTACATTCGAGAACATTGTGACTGTGATCAAATTCTCATCATGGACGGGGATGGGGAAGACAATCCCTCCGATGCAATAAAACTGATCTCAGAAAGTGAAAAACATAGTGAACCAACTATCTATTTTGCTAGAAGAGATACAAGGAGTGAACCCATTTCATTTAAATTTGGATACTTTCTCTACCGAGTATTATTCAGATTACTAACAGGTAAAAGTATAAAGTTTGGAAATTTTTCGCTGGTTCCTAAAACAATGTTGGATCGAATAACTGGTATTCAAGAAATATGGAATCATTACGCAGCATCTATTGTGTTTGCTAAGATTCCATATATTGAAGTTCCTTCATCAAGATCGGGAAGGATTCACGGTCGACCTAAAATGAATTTTGCTTCACTGATTCTTCATGGTCTAAGTGCAATTTCTATCTTTCATCAAACAGTTTTTCTTAGGATCTTGATTGCTTCATTAATAATATTAATCATGACTCTAGCTATTGTTTTTATCATCAATTTGGCTTCAGCCAATGTAAACATTACATATTTGATAATGAGCGTATTTATTGGCTTGTTTTTTGTCCTGTTTAATTTCACTGCTCTTATTTTCTCTCTTAAATCCAGAAACAAAGCACCTTGTATCCCTAGACAATTTTGGGAGGACTTTATAAAAAAAGGAGATCAATAGAAACGAAAGAGTACCTGTATCCTGGAGCAGAATTAGAATTATTTGCTTATGCCATCAATTGGAAATCATATTTCAAAAAGCACCTCATTCCCTATGTTCAAGGTCGGGTTCTTGAGGTTGGAGCAGGTATTGGAGAAACATCAAAATTTCTTCAAAACGAAAAAGTATCGCATTGGACGTACTTAGAACCGGATAAAAGATTGTTTTCAGAATTAGTCAAAAAAAATTGTAGATCCAAATCTGATGAATTTATTTGTGGCACTACTGAGGATATAAAAAATA
Source organism: Opitutia bacterium (assembly GCA_038110535.1). Taxonomy (GTDB): domain Bacteria; phylum Verrucomicrobiota; class Verrucomicrobiia; order Opitutales; family Seribacteraceae; genus Chordibacter. Next base: position 59,681 of record JAYNJW010000003.1, read on the forward strand.
AGATATTCGATACTATATTATATATCGACGTCCTTGAACACATTGAAGATGACCTCGATGAATTAGAATGTTGTTCACATTTGTTAGCAAAGAATGGTCGTATTATCATTCTATCTCCAGCTCATAATATATTATTTTCTCAATTCGATAGAAGTATTGGGCATTTTCGACGGTATAACCATAAAATGTTAAGGAATCTAGAATTCAAGAATCTTAGATTAGAAAAATATATCTACTTGGACTCTTTGGGTTTATTCCTAAACCTGTGCAATAAATTAATCTTAAAGAAATCGATCCCTAATAAAAAACAAATCTTGTTTTGGGATCGTTGTATTGTCCCTATATCAAAACTATTGGACCCAATTCTAGATAATAAATTCGGTAAAACGATTATTGGTATTTTTGAAGTATCTAAAGGATAACATTTACTTAGTATCAATCCCATTCATTTGGGTGTCACTTTACTGCATTTTAGATGTATACTCTTTATGGAGTTATTGGGGCGTACAAAAAATGGAAATTATATTCCCAGACCTTCATGTACTTCTCTCTGCTATCGATGCACACTATCAAGGTATCAATGTTTTCAAAGAAAACCCTTTGTGCTACTTCAAAATTCCCCATGTTTACAGTAATGCATGGTTTCTTTTTCATTATTTAGGATTCTCTGATCAATATCGATTATTTATAGGAATTATTACTTTAATTATTTTCAGTATTGCAGTAGCATGGCTTTCTAAAGAGAAATTATTCCTATTTGTCCTTTTTTTGTGTTCACCAGCAGTTTTGTTGGCAATCGAAAGATGCAATAATGATGTAATCTTATTTTTAATGCTCTTGCTTACTGCTAAGCTTGCTTTTAGTAAAAGTAAGGATTCAGCAATATTTGCACACTTAATTTTACTTTTTTGCACTGCATTAAAATATTATCCGGTTGCTTTTAGTATAATTTTTCTTCTTCGGAATGATGAACTAAAAATCAAATTAAGGAATTTGATTATACATGTTGTATTCTTTTTTGTGTGGATTTTTTGTAGTTGGGAAAATCTACAGATTCAAAAACACATCATCCCAGACCCCGGTTATGCATGGTCGTTCGGAATTTCACCAATGTTCACACTGCTTACACATCTAACAGGTTCCAATGTTATAAGTTTTGTTTTTCTGACTTTTTTAAGTCTCCTACTTATTTATTTTGCTTTTAATTTTTTCAACAAGATAGATACCTTTTGCGTAAATAACAAATCCGATCCATGCTTCTCTCAAATACTTTTTGTTGGAGGAACAATGGTTCTGGTTTTTTGTTATCTTGTTAGAACAAGCTTTGATCACAGGATGATTTATTTTGCATTCTGCTTTCCATTTTTCACGACACTTGCCTCCAAACGATCAAACTTCTTGTCCAAACATTACTGGATACCACTACTTTTATGTTTACTTATAACCATATCTGCATGGTTTGAGTGTTTGCGAGAGTGGATCACGATCTGCCTGCGATATTTCTCTCATGAATATATTTTACCACATGGTCTCTTTTTTGTTCGCACATTAGAAATAAGCATTAATCATTTTTCTTTTATGACTTTGTTAAGTATGTCTCTCGTTATCATTTCCAAGAATCTTTACCCTTCCTTTAATCGTTATTTTACATGTTTAAAAGAATCATAAAATCGATACCTGGAGCAAAATCATTCAATAGCATGCTGCTACAAAAAAAACTCCAAAATCAATTTCTTAGACTTAACGAAACTGAACAATTTCAACTATCTTTTTATTCTCAATTTATTAAAAAAGGAGATCTTGTATTTGATGTTGGCGCTAACGTGGGATCCAGAACAAAGCTATTTCTAAACCTTGGAGCCAAAGTTGTAGCTTTTGAGCCTCAACCAGAATTATGTGAACATTTGACGCAACATTTGGGACTTCACAAGAATTTTACATTAATGCCTACCGGACTTGGTGCAAATCCTTCTTTTGTTGAGCTTAAAATCAGTGACGCACATGTTTTGTCTTCCATGAGCAACCGCTGGATAGAATCAACCAAGCAAAGCGGAAGATTTTCGTCTTACAATTGGGATAAGTCGATCGATGTGAAAGTCGATACCCTGGATAATATGTTTGCTAAATTTGGTGTGCCAAAATTTGTCAAGATTGATGTCGAAGGATATGAACTAGAAGTTCTTCAAGGTCTAACTCAAACGATCAAATATCTCTCCTTTGAATTCACCGCAGAGGATATTAATGCTACCTTAAATTGCACTAATCATTTAGTTAAATTAGGGTCATATCTTTTTAAGTTTTCTAAAGGAGAAAGTCTAGCATTTGAAATGAATGAATGGAAATCCATTGAATGTTTCAATAAATCGTTATTAAAACTAGTCAATAATGACAATCGTGCATGGGGTGATATATATGCGATGAAAAAACCCAATTAAGTCGTGAGTTCCTAATCTTGAAAAAATCCTTTTACAATAATGAGTTTTTCCAATCACGCGTAGGCGAAGCATATTATTCAGCTTTTACAATCTTAAATATTGTAAAAGAAAATATTTTATACTTCGATAGTGTGGTCGATATTGGCACCGGCACAGGAACTTGGTTGAAGGCAGCTGAAGATCTTGGTGCCAGTAAGATAAAGGGATACGAAGGCTATTTAGAAGATACTAATCTACTTGAGATTCCATCGAGCTGTTTCGAAATACACGATTTGGAAAAACCTATTAAAACTTCATCTAAGTTTGATTTGGCTCTTTGTCTCGAGGTTGGTGAACATATTGAAAATGATCGCTCCAAAACACTAGTTTCATCGATTGCAAATTTATCTGATAATATTATATTTTCTGCTGCTATTCCAGGACAATTAGGAGTTGGTCATATTAATGAGCAGTGGCCTAATTTTTGGATAAGCTTATTTTCTTCAAAAGGATATAATTGTTATGATGTTATCCGACCTAAAATTTGGACAAATTCAAAAATACCTTTTTGGTATAAGCAAAACTGTTTGTTTTTTTCCACGGACGAATCCTTGGTGAAAAGTTACATGCCAAATTTTGAATGCCACAATCTAGTACATCCTGAACTTTATGCTTCGAAATTAGAAAATAAAAATAAATCCTTCTTTTCAAAATTAAGAAAGTTTTTTTAAGTTGTACAAGAAAAAGCCAGTATCCTACCTTTTTTTTAATCGTCCAGATTGTGTAAAAGTAACTTTTCCTGTTATTAAAAAACACAAACCAGAAAAATTATATCTTATCGCAGATGGACCGAGGAATTCTACTGATGAAGAATTATGTAATGATTGTCGAAAATATATTGATGATAATTTAAATTGGGAGTGTGAAATCACAAAAATCTACAGCGATCATAATCTAGGATTAGCAAAAAGAACAGTTTCTGCCATAGATCAGATTTTCGAAACGGAAGAAGACACTATCTTTCTTGAAGATGATAACTTTGTTGATGATAGCTTTTTCTATTTTTGCCAAGAATCACTAGATAAGTATAAGTACGATTCTAAAATTTTTCACATAGCAGGCTGCAATTTCTACGAAAAAGCAGTGCCAAAGAATTATCCTTACTCTTACCTTTTTTCTTCAAGACCAGCTGCTTGGGGATTCGCAACATGGAAAAGAGCTTGGAAGCATATGGATTTGTCGATGAAAAATTGGCAGAAAGAGGATAAACATAATTTCCTAAAACCGTGGTGCTATTCCCCAAAGCATCGACAAGATATGTTGAATGTATTTGACCAGCATTGCATGAATAACGACCCATGGGCCTGGTCATATTCTTGGATATATAGCTGTTGGGCAAATAATTCCTTATCTATAATTCCGACTCGAAATCTTGTTTCCAATATTGGATTTGGTCCGAATGCAACCAATACATTCTACAACCAGAGTAATTTTGATGGTTTTCCGAAGAAAAGAGGCAGTTATGAAAATATCAATCATCCAAAAAAAATTTCTAGGTGTATGGAATTTGATAAAACTTATTACAAGATGGAGAAAGGGTCCCTAATAAGAAGAGCAAAAAATAAAATAAAATCTATTATTGCAGATTTCAAATGAACATTTCTGCATATGTTATAGCTTACAACAATCAGCAGTATTTATCTGAGGTAATCCAATCCATACTGAAACAAGATATTCAAATTCTTGAAATTATAATTATTGATGATGGATCGAATCCACCTATTTCATCTGATTTTCTAGAATACCATCCAAAAATAATTAGCCTTCATCGTAACGAGCAAAACATGGGCAGAGGATACTCTCGTCATAAAGCTATGAAACTATGCAAGGGCGATTTTGTTTTGTGTGTCGATTCTACAAATACGATTGAGAAGAATTTTGTAAGTAAACTCTTGAAGTATTTTGACGACGAATCTGTCGCATCTACATATGGTCAGCTATATGTTTCCGATAAGAAAAATTTTTTAAATCGATGGAAAGCTCGTCATCTCTTTAAAGAAGGCCAAGACACAGGGGGCACTGTACCCACAGACATTCTTATAACATATGGAACCATAATAAAAAGGGATCATTATAATCTTTGTGGTGGGTTTAATAAGAACTTAAGATACAACGAAGATAAAGAACTTGGGATGAAATTTGTCAAAAACGGTTTCCATATGATTGGTGATTCAGAAGCAAAAATTTATTCTCTCAAACAGGACACATTTTTTTCACTAATGGAAAGGTACTCTAGGTGGTATATGGACTCTAATGAGACTCCAAAATTTAAAGCCTACCTACACAATATCAAAGCAAGCTTGAACCCAATGGTGAAAATGGACCTTAAAGCATTAGATTTACCATCGGCTCTATTTTCATTAATGACGCCTCACTTTCAATTATTTCACTCAATCTTTATTTATCTTAAAATGAGATTTCCTAAAAGACGAGGATCAAACGAGCAATCTTCATGCTAAACATAGCAGTAGTTATTAATACAGCACAATTTTCAGGTGGTGCCTTTCATGCAAGTTGCACCGCATTGAAAATTTTATCTAAGAGCAACAATAAATATAACTTCTTTTACTACACCTTTGACAAATCCAATACTTCATTCGCGGATGAAAAGATTAACCTTCTCCAATTTGGTATAAGAGAAAGACTCATATTCAAATTAAGACAGAATCTAAGAATTAATCGTATTTTAACAAAATTTAAAATCTTAGAACCATTTGATTCAAAGTTTGAAAAAGACGGTATTGATCTTGTTTACTTTACTAATCCAAGCTCGATTTGCCTGTATCTAGAAAGACTGAATTATATGCTCCCGATTTGGGACACATGCCATAGAGACCATCCAGAATTTCCCGAGGTAAGAAACGGATTCGAATTTGAAGCTCGAGAGGATTTTTTAAAAAAAGCATTACCCAAAGCAACTGCGGTAATTGCTGAATCAGAATGGGGAAGAGATACTCTTATAAGAAGATATAGTCTAGACGAAGAAAGAGTGTATTGTGTCAGAATGCCTGCGTCTGTGAACATACTTGAAGCAAATGCAGAAGAAAGTTTTTGCCCATTTGAACATGCAAGCATCCCAGATAATCAACCGTTCATTTTCTATCCCGCACAATTCTGGCCACATAAAAACCACCGCTTAATTATAGACGCATTAGCTCATTTGAAAAATAAATTCAACATGACTGTTTATGCCGTATTTTGTGGTACTGATTGTGGTAACCTCGATACAACGCTCGACTACGCTGCGAAGAAAAAGGTTTCTAATTTAGTTAAATATCTTGGATATGTACCTGATAATCAGATGCCTCTTTATTACAAAAATTCTCTTGCATTGGTAATGCCATCCTATTTTGGCCCGACCAACATGCCTCCGATGGAAGCATTTGCAATAGGCACTCCTGTGGTTGTATCAGACTTGCCTGGATTTAAGGAACAAATTGGAAATGCTGGTTTGCAAGTTGAACCTACTGATTATGCTGGACTCGCGTCTATTTTGAAACACCTTCATGAAAACCAAACATTTCGTGATCAATTGATTGCTAAAGGAAAAGAAAGATTCGAGTCCTTCTCCGATAAAGAAAGGATTAAAACATTGGATCAAATCTTTGAGAAGTTCTCCTACAAAAATTCTCTTTGGAAAGAAATGAACTAATTCAAATTTTAAAGAAATAGATACCCTAATTTTTCCTTAATTTGATTTCACCATTAAAAATTGGTTTTCTACATCCTTATCTCGAAGGAAGAGAATCTGATATTATTTCGGGAAGATATCCTTACCAACACTCTTGGGGGTGTTTATCTCTTAGTAAGTCCAGTGCTTTCTCTTCGGAAGTCATTGCTCCTTCAAGGGTGAATTTCCCTAAATCGCTAATCAAGATAATCAACAGAATATTTTTCACTAGATCAGCTGGTTTTAACTACGAATTTGGATTAAATCGAAAATATAGGCATCTTGATTTGATCTATTCCGTTTCCGGGCCTCTTTCATCTGTCAATAGATTAAAAAATACTAAACTTGTCTCCTGGGTATTTCGACCACCATCAAAAACCCCATCGAATCCTTTCAATGCTTATCAGCCCTCCAATCTAGAAAAACATAGTGGTTTTCTATGCCTTACCCCAACCGCCGAAAAATATTTTTCTCAATTTGCACCTTCTCGCTTTATTCCTTGGTGCGTGGACCTTGATTTATTTGATGGCAAACCACCAACAAAAGACGTGGCACCTTTCTTTTTAGCTACTGGTAAAACAGAAAGAGATTACAAAACTCTGATTGAATCTTGTAAAATAACTAATATCAATCTTCGGATCATAGGTCCTTCAGACCAAAAACCCAAAGATTTGCCAGAAAACATAATGTGGCTTTCCACTTCAGAAGATCCGCCTGACCAAGCTATCGATTACAAAACACTTAGAGAGTGGTACGCTCAGTGCCAGGGTGTGTGTATTCCCTTAAATGGAGACCCTGAGGACACATGTGGTTATACAAATCTTCTAGAATCAATGGCTATGAGAAAACCTGTAATCATGACAAAATCTGGTTGTTTACATATTAATCCAGCAGACAGAAAATGTGGTCTTCTTGTTCCCCCCAATTCACCTGAAGATTGGGCATCTGCAATGAATGAAGTGTCAACTAATCAAAACCTAAGAGAAGAGCTTGGGAATAACGGAAGAAAAATTGCTGAAGAAGAATTTTCGCCACGAATATTTGATTCTGCTGTAGAGGACTTTCTTCATTATGTATTGGGAATAGGTAAACCTTCCTAAAATCATGGCATTTGATCAGGTCAAAAGTTTTATCGAAAAAAGTTTCGATCTAAAAATTTATCGAAATTCCTTACCTAAAGGTATGGATTCATTTTTTGAAATAAAAAATTTAGCTAAACATTATTCTATTCCCATTGATACCTTTTTTGATGTTGGTGCAAATATTGGACAATCAACAGTAGCTTTTAAAGAAGAGTTTCCAAGCGCTCAAGTTTATGCATTTGAGCCAATTCTCAATACTGTAAAGCAATTTGAATCAAGGACTAAGAACCTTTCATCTGTTTACATTCATCCGATGGCACTTGGTTCACGACATGAGGAGAAGGAAATTTCCATTGGCATAAGAAGTGATTTGTTTTCACTGAATGAAACAATTTCCTCTGGAGAAAAACAGAAGATCGTAATCAATACACTGGATGAGATAATAGATGAATTTAATCTTAGTAGAATATCCGTACTTAAGATTGATACCGAGGGTCACGACATAGAAGTACTTCATGGAGCTGTCAAATCTCTCGAACGCGGGATTATTGATTTCATTCAAGTTGAAACAACTCTTCTTCGCAATAATGGTAAATTTATACACATTAACGATTTTACTGATTTATTAAAGCCTCTCGGATATGATCTGATGAGCATTAGCGACCAAGAAGGCTGGCATATACGGGGACCTTTTGTTTTCTGCAACGCTCTGTTTCAGAAGAGCAGAGAGTGGTATTCATAATTTAAAAAATTAGAAGACTTGTTTTTTTCCGTAATCATTCCCACTTTTGAAAGACCAACGGATCTGCAAAAGGCCCTAATTGCTCTTTCGCCCAAAATCCAGAAATCAGCACAGCCTTACGAGGTAATTGTCTCCGATGATTCTAATGATCAAAGATCACGAGTAATGATCGAGAGTAAGTTCAAGGGTATCACTTGGACGGAAGGGAAAAAAAATGGTCCGGCAGGGAATCGAAATTCTGGAGCCATGCTTTCAAGAGGTGACTGGTTAATTTTTATCGATGATGACTGTATCCCGGAATCCAATTTTATCCAATCCTATGAACTGGCCATCTTGCAGAATCCGCAGATAAGTGTTTTCGAGGGAAGAATATTCCCCGATAGACAAAGAAAAACCTGGGCCGAGGGTTGCCCCGAAAACAGTTCCGGAGGTATGCTATGGACAAGCAACCTCTGTATTAAAAAAAGCTTATTCGATGAAATAGGTGGATTTGACGAAAGATTTCGCGTTGCCTACGAGGATATCGAATTCGCACACAGGCTAAAACAGAATAAAATTCAATCTAAATTTGTTCATGAGGCGGCCGTTTGTCATCCATGGCGCTCACTTCGAAGCGGAGGAAAAAACTGGAAAACTAAGGGATATCAAATTGAATCATTATTACTTTTTCTGGAAAAGCACAAAGATGCTCATAATGAGTTCGGCAGACCGGCTTTATACCTTAAAAATTTTATCAGAATAATTTCCAAAAATCTTTTTTACTGCCTCTTTAAACTTAGAGGCAGAGGTATCGACATATTGCTTTCGCAAGCGCTCGTATCTTTTCAAACCTTCAAGATTTTGGCTCTTAACAACAAGGGTAATAAATAAATGCGCTGGCCATGCAAAAGAACTGTAATGATAAGCCGATGCTTTTGGGACTATTATTTGCATGTATTCCAAAAAGACTATGCGTATGAGCTCAAAAAATCTCATGATTCCGATGTTATTTGGGTAGATAGACCAACTCGGCACCCAATGGTGTGGTTAAAAGAGAGAAAAAGGATTATTGATGGAATAACTGTTTTACGCCCCTGGTCACTCCGTAATGAATACGAGAAATTTCAATCAATAGACCGTAAACTATTCGATCTACAAATATCAAAATATTTAAGAGTAAATGGTTCTTTATGTCTTTGGTCGATTTGCTGTATGCACCCATGGCTCTGTAAAAGCGATAGCTTTTCGCACACCATTTATTGGCCAGGAGACCATTTTGATCCTAAAGAAGAGTACTCTTATTATAAAGACTATGATTTAGTAATGCCTTGGGTAGGCATAGATGATATACCAACAAATTTCAGCGGGAAAAAATTCCTGTCATCTACTTGCGCGGGACACGAATTCATGAATTTCAAAGGAAATCGATTGCTTGAAAAAAGATTTTTAAGTCTCACCCAATTTAAAAACAAAGTATCATACATTGGTGGATTATCTTGGGAGCGATTCGATTTCGAACTACTACATAAAGTAGCAAACGCTTTGCCTGATACCGCTTTTTTATTAGGCGTGAAATCCGATGGGATGGACAAAACAGAAGAAGCGAAAACTGCACTTCTTAAAAAGTGCTCAAATATTAGAGTTTGGGAAGATTTAAATTATGAAGAATTGGCAGAACTTGTATTTAAATCGGAGATTGGCATGATTCCTTATAAAGTTAGCGGACAAAACTTACGTATTTGCCCAAACAAATTTTTCGAATACTCAGCCCTTGGGAAGAGAACTATAACCACTGCAATCCCTTCGATGTCAAGATATTCACCACCTGCTCATATTGCCTCAACTCATCGAGAATTTATAAGTCTAATTAAAGAAGAATTAAACCATTCAATTGATGATAATTCTAAAATTAAATTGAGAAAAATTTCTGAACAGGCATCCGCAAAAGAAACATTGATTCGCATTGCCAATGTTTTGACAAATAATTGAAACCGAAATCTTACAATAAGGAAGACTATAATTGGTGGATTGACCCGGCCGTTAATTCTGCCAAACAAATCGTACCTTTTATATTGAAGTGCTTTCCCATTAACTCTGTTTTAGATTTCGGGTGTGCACAGGGAGGATGGCTTTCTGTTTTTCAGGAACATGGCGTTAAAAAAATTATGGGATTGGATGGGGAGTGGGTTGATACCAAGGACTTATTAATACCCGCAACTTCATTTCATTCCGTAAACCTGACAACTTACCGACATAACCACAAAGACAAATACGACCTCTGCATCTGCCTCGAAGTTGCGGAACATTTAGACCGTAGTATCTCGGATTCTTTAATATCCAATCTTACTGCAGCATCTGACATAATACTCTTTTCAGCAGCAGTACCGGAACAAGGAGGTCAGCATCATGTCAATGAACGCCCGCCTTCTTACTGGAAAGATAAATTCGAAGAAAAGTGGTATAGACAACTCGATTTCTTGCGACCACGATTCTGGGAGAATGAAGAAGTGGCATGGTGGTATAGGCAAAACATGATGATTTATTCTAAAACAAACCTTAATGATGAACTCCAGTATTTTTCCGATGATTTTTTGGGGAAACACATCGTGCATCCAACCGCATTTGCGGAGAAATGTTCTGAACTAAGTATTGAAAATGCTTCTTTTAGAAACTTGATCAAACAACTGTTAAAGAGGGTTTTTTAGACGCACAACTTTGATTAAAAGATTTAAAAATTGGATTAAATGTAAGATTGCCTCCTTGCTTTCAACTATTAGTCCAAACTCAAAAATCTTTGGTTCGCCCAAAGGCTACTACGACGATGTTGATGAGTATTTAAAATACAATCCTAATGCAGGGACTAAAAAATTGCTTTTAAAAGAAAAGAAGATTCAGCAACTACATTTCCATGAAAGGTATCTCGTTACTTTAAAAAACGCCAGAATCAACATAAATCCATGGTCTTTTATAACTGCAGACGACAAATTACTGTTTAAGGAATCGTCCTGTTATGGACCTGAACCAGAGGAACATTGGGTTTTTCGAACAATCAAATTGCCTAAGGCTAAAAAGCTAAACGGTAAAACATTATTTCTTTCATCGCGAACAAACTATTGGCATCTTTTGGCAGAAGAATTATGTGATCTCTATTTATTATTCGAGAATGGTGTAAAGCTCTGTAATTTTGATCAAATTATTTTTGAGAAACCACCCTCTCCTGCTTGCCAAACTTTACACGAAATATTTGGCTTGGACCAAGTCAAACAAGTCTCTCTTCAGCGAAACCTTCATCTGGAATGTGAAGAATTGCATTTCTTCACTGGTACATTTTGCTTAAGCAAACATACACTTAAAAATGTAACCAAAAAAATTCTAGATTATTTTGGTTTTTCACATCAAACCCCCGAGGAAAAACCTAGTGCAATTGTTGTATCGCGAGGTTCCAGCACCACAAGAAGATGGCTTAATGAGGATGAATGCATGGAAGTTTTAAACTCACTCGGTTTTAAGCTAATCGATCCATCCAAGATGAGTTTGCTAGAACAGATAAAGACATTTTCAAGTGCAGACATCATTCTAGGGCCTCACGGTGCAGGACTTACTAATTTGATGTTCAGTTGTCCTGATACAAAAGTAATCGAAATTCGATCAAACGAACAGGGCGGTGAGTATAGTTCTGCGACCTGCTATGAAGAGTTATCTGGCATTATGGGAATGGAGCATCATATCTTTCAATGCCCAAGCATACAGAGAAAGGATTTAAAAGGTAGATCAATCGAGGATGCGGATTTAGTTCCAAATCCCAAACAATTAAAACAGTTTTTATGCGAGTCAATACTTGCCTAAATCTATTGAATTCACACCCTGCAAATGGCAACTGGCTACTGGTCCTTTTCTTGGGAATCTTTTCTTTAGTGCTTTTTTATTCCGACTTCCCACTGCCATATGGAGATGATTTATTTTTTACTGGAACTGCGGTTCACTTTGCAGAAACTGGAAACTTCCTAAATCCAGGAGTTTTAGACTATACCGCAAAATTCTCGGAGATTCAAAAACCCTACTGGTTTGTTCCCTTGCATATGCGTTCCTTGGGTTGGTGGCTCTCCTTGACAGGAGTCTCAGATACTTCAATTCGTATTTATGTTCTTCTTTGCATAGTTGTAACTAGCCTTGCCTTAATCAAATGGAGTAAAATTGCTCAGGACAAATCAAACCTTATTCCTTATCTAATTCCGATCATCATTACCTTTGGGTTCAGGTGGAGCCTACGACCGGAATGTACTGCGATTCCACTCTGGACAATTGGAGCATATTTTCTTTTTCATTCGCACTCCAAAAGTAAATTCTGGCTTGGGATTTCTTCTTTGGGCTTAGCATGTCTGGCATCTCAAATATTGATTATTCCTTCAGCATCTTTGGTCGGTGCTTCCTTTTTTAAAAAATCCGGCAATCTCTCATTACTTCCCAAGCTCCAAATCATTGCCATTGGTGTTCTCCAATCCCTTTTTCTGGGAACCTGCTTAATAAATTTTGAAGTGGCAGAATTTGTGCAAATGTTTCGAGATCATGTCGTAGCAAGATCTTCTTCGATAACTGATAATTTTGCTTTTTTTTACTTTATGATCTGCAAACTTGGAAATGGATATATTTTAAGATTACCAAGTTTAGTTTTATTAATAATTGCATTTGTGCCTGTTTTTAAAAGCGAAAGCACAAATAAACCTATTCTCATAAGCTCTCTTTTTTCGCTATTATTAATGATTTGTATTTATGCAAAATCCTTCGAAATCATTCTCTATTTTGTCACTATCCTTAGCCTAATTGCTCTTTTCGAACTGAAGAAGTCTATCATTCCATTAGTGGTCACAATTGCAGTTCTAGTTTTTGTAAGACAAGGACTTCATTTATTTACTTACAATCTTTTGTGCGAATCTTCAAAACCAGAAGAAACCATCGAGATTGATGAAGAAAAGACTTACATAATCGACGAATTTACAATTCGTCATCCTTTGAATTGGAATTTTCCACCGAATTGGAAAATTGCACCTGATTTTGGAACCACGAACGAGCGTTTACTGGAAAAGCCTGAATCGGAAACTTGGTTAATAAGTCTGAAAAACTTAGCCTACTTCTATCCAGAATTATACGCACAAGAGAAACTTCAAATCGCTCAAAAGGAATTCTCCAATCTTCCAACAAAATACTGGGAGTACAAAATAATACCCTGAACTCTCCACCCAAATCAATCTTTGTTCTTCGCAACAACGATCTTGGGGATGTCCTCGTTGCAACTCCCCTACTCAGTGGTTTAAGAAAATCATTTCCGCGTGCAAAAATTGCAATCGGTGTAGGTGACTGGGCAAAACCACTTTTAGAAAACAACCCGGACATTGATAAAATTATTAAATGTAATGCTCCCTGGCACAACAAGCAGATTTGCAGGTATCCTGCCAATTCACTTAAAACCTTTTTAGAAGGCCTTTCTTACTCACTATTTTCAAAAGAAGCACGCTATTTAAGAAAGCTGAAATTTTCCCACGGGATAGATATTTTAGGAAGTCGCCAAGGTTCCTGGCTCTTGAGAAGTGTGGGCATCCCAAACCGATTTGGAGTAAAAGGGTACGCAGGGGGAGATAATTGGTGCAAAAAGTCTGTATCGTTTAAAGAAAACAGAAAGGTTGCTGAAGCAGCACTTGAATTCCTAAAATTACTCGGTTCCAATGAAAAAATTGAACCAAGACCAAAGATTTATTTAACTGAAGATGAAGTTAAAGAAGCACGGCAAAGATGGAATGGTGGCGATTCAAAAAAGAAAAAAATTATCATAGCACCCGGAGGTGGGTTTCCAGAAAAATGCTGGGGTAATGAAAACTACAATGTGTTGGCTAATCTATTGATTAAGGACCCCAATTTAAGCATATCAATTATTGGATCAAATGAAGATCGATCGAGGATTGAAATTCAAGAAAGTGACCGATTAATGAACTTTTGTGGAAGCCTAAGTTTAAGGGAATCTGCAGCGATGGTATCGCAAAGTGACTTTGTGATTACAAACACCTCGCTGTGCATGCATTTAGCAGGTGCGTTTGAAGTTCCTTCTCTTACTTTACTGGGCGATTGGTATGACAGTGCAAAACTGCACCATAAACAGTGGGGATACCCAGAAAGCATCATTAAAGGCAAGGAGTTGGAAGCATCCATAAATCATATCTGCCCAGTCTCCGAAGCATACGAAATAATTGATAAAGGTATTCAAAAAATTCATTCAAATAATTGAGAATTTGTTTTATAGCAGGCGACAAGAATTCCGGACAATGCGGTGTTACTGATTATGTCGAACTCCTTGCTCAGGAACTCGAAAAACTTGGGCATAAGATCGAACAGTATTTCATTAAAAAGGATTGTGGAGAGTTGAACAACTTGCCAAGTGCAGATCTCTACAGCTTTCAATTCGCTCCATATGCCTGTGCGAATGATGGAATTCCGAAAAGAATTCTCAACCTCCTTGCTAGAAAATTGCAGAACAAGAAAGTTCATCTTAACTTTCATGAAATTTGGGTGGGAGCATACCCTAGAGCAAATTGGAAGGAAAGGGGGATCGGGTGGCTTCAAAAAACCCTTATTCTTCGCTTTATCAAGAAGTGCAAACCGGCATGGATCACCACATCTAATGCTGCTGCAATTGATCGCTTAAAGCACCAAAATGTTCCTGCAAGATTCCTCTATCTATTTGGTAATATCCCCTATTCAGCCGCTTCCAAAGCGATGACTGCGGAGCAAACCCTGAAGATCGCTTTTTTTGGAACACCCTACACTAATTTTCCCTACCATAAACTTGGCAATTTTTTTTCAAATCTATCCAAAAGCTGTGGCAAACAATTAGAAATCTTTTTGATTGGTCGACAAAGAGAGGAACGCGGTGCCGATCAACTTCTATCCTTCTGTAAAATGAATAATTTCTTAATTCAAACATCTGGCGAGCTAACAACCAATTTAATTTCAGAACGACTCCAGGAATGTATCCTAGGAGTATCCACCACGCCCTTTGATGTAATTGGCAAGAGCGGAGCCACTGCGGCAATGCTAGAACATGGCTTGCCCGTTTTGGCTTATGATGATGGAGATACACCACAGGAAAGGCTGTTCGTTCCTGATCCCTTCAAAGACCAAATCTTTCTGATTAATGACCATTCTTCTGTAGAAAAATTGCTTCTGTACATCGAAAAACCAAGAAAATCTTTTTTCGATGGCGTTGCTCATACCGCAAATGAAATGCTAGAACTCATCTCTTGAATCCTAAAAGACAGAGATCCCCTTACCAAAGCCCCTGGCCTTGGTGGACTCAGGTTATCCTGATTTGCTGGCGACTAAGTTGGCTGGTCTTTTGCCAATGGACCCCCAAGTTTTTCAATCCCTGGCGGATTCTTGTACTTAAAGTTTTTGGGGCGAATCTTTCGGGAATGCCCTTCATTCATAGCTCGGCAAGGATCCAGATTCCTTGGAACATAACCATGAAGCATCGTGCCTGCCTAGGCGAACGTGCCAATGCCTATTCCCTAGGAAAAATTGAGGTCGGAGAGCATGCTACCATTGCTCAAGAAACTTATCTTTGTACCGGCACCCATGATTTTGAAGATCCTAGCATGCAACTGATTACCAAGCCTATCACCATTCATAGAAATGCTTTTGTTGGAGTGAGAGCAATGGTGCTACCCGGAGTCAGCATAGGCGAGAATGCCATTATAGGAGCTCAAGCTACAGTGACTAAAGATGTGCCGGCTAATGTTATTTTTGCTGGCAATCCTGCACGAAAAATTGGCGAAAGAAAGACTTAATGAATTCCATAAGTAAGAAAAAAATATTAATCACCGGTGGATTAGGATTCATCGGATCAAATCTTGCCCGCAGGCTCGCCGAATGCGGAAATGAAGTGACTGTGGTCGATAGCCTTATTCCTGAATATGGGGGCAACCTTCGTAACCTCCACGACTTTCATGAAAAAATAAAAATTAATTTATCGGATATTCGTGACGCATACTCCACAAACGAGCTTATAAAAGGACGGGATTACATTTTCAATCTAGCTGGCCAGACAAGCCACTTAGACTCTATGGAAAATCCATTTACCGATCTCGACATTAACGCAAAGGCACAGCTTTCCATTTTAGAAGCCTGCCGTAAACATAATCCTGATGCACGCATAGTGTTTGCCAGCACTCGACAAATTTATGGGAGGCCCAAGTATTTACCTGTGGATGAAAAACATCCACGGCATCCAGTCGATGTTAATGGCATCAACAAGATTGCTGGTGAACAGTACCATATTCTTTATCACGAAGTTTACGGCATTGCTTCTTCAGTTCTTAGACTAACCAACACCTACGGGCCCAGAATGAGAATAAAGGATGCACGACAAACTTTTCTCGGAATTTGGATTAAAAACTTACTTCAAGGTAAACCCATCCAAGTTTTTGGTGATGGCGAGCAAAGAAGGGATTACAACTTTGTAGATGATGTGATCGATGCCCTACTCTTATCCGCGACTTCTAAGGATGCCATTGGAAGAGCATTTAACTTGGGCGGCCCCGATCCTCTTAGTTTGAAAGAAACTGCAAAGCTTATGTGCAACCAAATTGATGGAGCTGAATTCGAAATGATTCCTTTTCCGCAAAACCGAAAGGCAATTGATGTCGGAGATTTTATTTGTGACTACAGTGCATTTTCAAATTCTTTTGGCTGGCAACCCAAGATCACATTTGAAGAAGGAATATCGAAGTCTCTGGATTTCTTTAAGAAAGAGCTTGAGTACTATTTATGATTAAATCAAATGATCCCTTTTAGCAATCCATCAGCCTCTTATCAGGCGCATAAGAAGGAAATTGATGAGGCAATCCAAAGAGTTCTTGATTCAGGTTGGTTTGTACTAGGAAAAGAAGTAGAAAACTTTGAAAAGGAATTCGCATCATTCCATGGCAAAGATTTTTATGCCGTGGGAGTGGCAAATGGAACGGATGCCATTGCCCTGTGCCTCAGAAGTCTAGGGTTAGGAAGTGGAGATGAAGTTATCACCCCATCCCACACAGCAGTGGCCACGGTTGCAGGTATTGAACAGGCAGGCTGCACTCCGGTGTTTGCAGATATCGATCCGTATACAAGATGCATCGACCCGAATTCACTTAAGGAAAGAGTGGGTTCCAGTACCCGTGCAATCATGCCGGTTCACATTTATGGACAACCGGCTGAAATGCACAGGATCCTGGAGATTGCCAAAGTCCACAACCTGGCACTGGTAGAGGATTGTTCCCAAGCACACGGAGCGGAGATTGATGGACAAAAAGTAGGCACCTTTGCAGATATTTCTGCTTTCAGTTGTTACCCCACTAAAAACTTGGGGGGAACAGGAGATGGCGGTGTGATTTTTTGCCGATCCAAAGAGTTTGCCGAAAAGATAAAATCTCTTCGGCAGTACGGTTGGAACGACGAAAGAGAAAGTATCTCCCCAGGCTTTAATTCGAGACTCGATGAACTTCAGGCAGCCATCTTACGGGTCAAGCTACAACATCTCGCGGATGACAATAACAAACGTAGAGAAATCGCTCTACGCTACAACTCTGCGTTCAAAGATCTACCGGTAACCCTACCTGCCTTACCTGAAACTGAACTTCATGCGATGCATCTCTATGTGATTGAATATGATCAAAGAAATGAATTGATGAAATACCTCCGATCCCATCAAATCGGTGCCAGCCTCCATTATCCCTTGGCGGTTCATCAACACCCTGCTTATAAAGATCGAATGCGCGGAGGGGATAACCTCCCGGTTACCGACCAGTTCTACCAAAGAAATCTTACCCTACCGATGTACCCGGAGTTATCCAATGATGCGGTCGAGCATATTATTTCAACGGTTCAAAACTGGTTCAGGCAAAAAAACTAAATGGAGGAGCAAGAAGATGAAAAAATCTTTGTACAATCACTCATCGGGGGGAACCAATTACCTTTATATCTAATCTGCTTAAAATCCCTTGTAACTTTTTGCCAAGACCGCATTGAGTTGCAACTGCACACGGATGGTTCCCTCTCCGAAAAAGACAAAGATTTCATCCATTCCGAGCTAACTGGAACGACAGTCACCATTACCGACTCCTCTGAAAACAAGAGCCGAGTGTTGGATTTACTGCAAGGCAGACCAAACTGCCAAAAGTTTAGAAAGGATTCTTTTTGGGGGATTGAATTCTTTGACCCCATTTACGCATTCCCCAAAGATCCGATCAGTTTTTATCTGGATGCCGATATTCTCTTTCTTCGTCCATTCTCCGGATTATTTGATCGGAATCAGGTAAAAGGGGGAGCTATTTTCCTGAAGGACACTCAGTGGGATGCTTATTCTTTTCGTCCTTGGCAAATGCTTGCAGGTAAAAAAAGGCCTCAAGTAGTCAAGGGGATTACCACGGGACTGGTATTTTGGGATAAAACGGCCATCGACTGGGATTACTTAGAGTGGTTTCTCGGAGAACATCGACTCCACAAGATAGCTGAATGGATTATGCCCAGTGCCCAAGCTGGTCTGGCTCGTCGATGTGAGGCGAAAACGATTTCTCCAAGACAAATTCCAAACCTTTATCCCAACGCCCAAATTCATGACGATACCTTTGGAGTACATCTGCTAGGCTCATACCGGAAGGAATGGATGGAAAAGCTTGAGGCCAGAGAAAATAATCAAACAGAAAATATACCCACTGTAGCCCCATCCTTTGAAGAATGTGTAAGACAAAACGTAATTGGCTACTCTCTTAGGCAAATAAGAAGATGGAAGAATACGAGGCTGAATCTTTGGTAGATGACTGATCTATCCAACCTGAAAATTCTCATGCTCGCCCCCTGTCTGGGAAAGTTTGGGGGAATTGAAACTTTTTGCCTGACCTTGATCGAGGATCTGATCCATAAGGGTGGATCGGTTCGCTTACTCAGAAAAAAAGTTATCGGATTTCAGAACGATGAATCGATTCAAAGAAACGAAACAGAAATCCGTTCATCGTGGACAGAAGAAGAAAACAAACGATTTATCAGCCAATTTGTTTCACCCAGAGATTCGGACATCAAACATGCCATACATGAGTGTGACCTCGTTCATCTCCACAACCCCATGGTGGAGGGGGTATGGCATGCTAAAAAGAATAACAAACCCTGTGTGATGACCATTTACAACTGGCGAAGACAAGGAATTCACCCGAGGCTTTTGGCTTGGCGGTGGGCAGTGAGCCAAGCAGATAGAAGGTGGTATATATCAGAGTTTGTCTGGGATAGTTGGGAAAAGAAGAGGAGATCAAATAGTGCCAGGCTTCCTGTTGTTTCAAAAATGCCAAGTGGAGAGTGTCCATATAATCGTCGTAAAGGCTTTTTATTTATCGGAAGGTTTGTTCCCAACAAAGGAATTAGAATTTTAATTGAAGCTTACCGACAAATTTCTCCTGATCCAGAATTGTGGCCATTAAAATTAGTTGGAGATGGTCCGTTAAGAACTGAAGTTCAAAACATCATTTCCTCTAGAAAAATCAATGGTGTACATTTGCCTGGGTTTGTGGGTGAATCAGATAGACATCGGTATACTCGGGAAGCCAAGTGGATGGTAACTCCTCCCCATACAAACGAAGATCTTGGACTTACCCCGTTAGAGGCTCGGTCGGTAGGAGTTCCCTGTATTGCGACTACAGATGGAGGCATCAAAGAAACAGCAGGAATCCATGCACTTTTTTGTAAACCTGGCTGTATCGACTCATTGGCGAACCTTCTTCAAGAAGCGATTGAAATGAGCGATTCAGATTACGAAAAAATGGCAATCAATTCGAAAGTAGGACTGGAAAATTATGTAAGGCCGCTTGATGAATATGCCGATCATTACAGGGAACTATTAAAAGAAAATTGAAGGGAAAAGAACGGATCGAAGTAGTTGACTTGCTAAGAGGTTTGTCCTGCCTTGGAGTACTTCTCTACCATGTGCGAGTCGATCTCTGGACCGGCTGGTGGAATATCAAACTCAACCCTCAAAATTACTCTTCTTTTGAAAAATGTACGGCGTGGCTTTCAATTCCTACTCCATTCATGGGCTATGCAATTTTGCTGTTTTTTTTGATCAGTGGATTTTGCATTCATTACCCAAACACATCATACAATGCCCAACCACACTGGCTGCAATACTTCAAACGCAGGTTCTGGCGGATTTACCCAACCTATTTAGTTGCCGTTATTCTAACCGCATCGATTAGCTATTACATCCACATCCAATGGGATGATACCACATGGAAGATAGAAAGAGTGATTAGGGTTGCTCTGCTTTCCCAAAACTATCCACCAGGAGACGGACAATTTCTCAGCAATCCATCACTTTGGACGATCCCCCTGGAGATTGAATTTTATGCCATCTATCCCTTGGCATTCTTTCTCATTCTTCGACTGAAGTTTACATGGCTTATCTTTATATCTTTGTGCATAAGTGCCTTTACTGTTTACCTTATGCAACTTGGCTTGCAGTGGGTTTCATACACCTCTCTTCTACTTTGGCCTTCCTGGCTTCTCGGGGCTTGGGTTGCATCGATGCACAGGGAAAATAAAATAACGGAAATTAATATACGGGTTCTTTCATTTGGTTTTATCCTATTTTTGATTCTTTCTTTACTTAGCAAACTAGAAAATTGGGAATCTTGGCTCCAATATGGATTTTGGACAGGATTTTATTTTATTCTCTTTCTTTTATTTCTTCGTTTTGAAAGAGAAATTCTCGGATTCAGGAAAAGTTTAATTTACAGTTTATTCGCTTGGCTGGGAAAAATTTCATTTTCGCTCTATCTAGTGCATTTTCCACTCTTCAAATTATTTGGATACATGCATCGGGATTTTTTTGGCGAAAAGCCAGCAAACTTCCTGTTTTCATTGCTCTATTTGATCCCGGTAATTTTCTTGGCGTGGATCTTTTTTAGATTCATCGAAAACCCGATACATGTCTGGTCAAAACAAGGAAAGAAAAGAAAGTGACTTTCATAGTTTCACACCCAACGGGAAATACTTTTGTTAAAGCTTTGCTTGAGGAATTACAGCATAGAAATTTATTAGCATACTTTTCCACAACCATCGGGTTTGGAGAAAATTTCTGTGAGATCTTTTCGAAATTTAAAAGTAGAAGATTGTACAACATACCTGACGCTAAGATTGAGCGCCTTTGGTATCCTGAGCTGATGAGGTTACTGCAAAAAGGCGGGCAGGAAAAAAAGAGAAAGTTTGTCGACCAAACTTATGCAAAACTTGACCAGAAAACCTCTAAAAAAATTGAAGTTAAATCTGGAAAAGTGATCCATGCATATGAAGATGGTGCATATCAAAGTTTTATCAAAGCTAAGAAATTAGGCATTCAGTGTTCCTACGAACTTCCCATTGCCCATTGGGCAACAAGTCGAAGACTTCTTGCAGAGGAAGCTGAAAGGTACCCTCTATGGGAACCGACCCTCGAAACTACCCGTGAGCCCGAAGAAAAACTTTTTCAAAAAGAAGAAGAATTGAGGCTGGCCGATCGAATAACTTGTCCAAGCCAGTTTGTTTTAGATTCCATACCAACTGAAATTCGGAATTGTACCCCCAGTCAAATCGCTCCTTTTGGTAGTCCCCCCCGCAGCCTTGATATTTCTTTCTTGGAAAAGAAAAAAAACGAAGCGTTCAAAATACTTTTTGTCGGATCCATGAGTCAAAGAAAAGGGTTGGCCGATTTATTTGAGGCGATGAAGCTCTTGAAAAAAGAGGCTGTAACCCTGTCGATCCTAGGACAACCATCCATGCCAATGGAATTTTACCGAAAGCAATTGCCAAACTTTGAGTACTACAAACCCTGTGCTAATTCCCAGGTTAAAAAAATCATGCAACAGCACGATGCCTTGGTCTTACCTTCCATAGTTGAGGGAAGAGCACTAGTGCAACAGGAGGCACTGGCTTGCGGATTACCTATTATAGTAACACCGAATGCAGGGGGAGAAGATTTAATCGAAGATGGAGTTACGGGGTACCTAGTGCCTATCCGCTCACCCAGAGATATTGCCGAAAAAATAATGACTCTACTTACCCATAAATGTTCAAGAATTGATATTTCTCATAAATGTAGCGAGAAAGCGAGTGACTACTCATGGGCTGTTTATGCGAGAAAAATTATTGATTTTAATTTGGATATACAGAAAATTTTTGAATAGTGCTTTCTAAATGAGTACCACCGAAGCCATTTCTTTGCCAAAAGTTACTAAGCAAAGAGGGCAAATGCAGACCAATGCAAATGCATTTGAAAACAGTTTCATTAAAAAACTCATATGGGCTTATTTCCTATTTTTGTTATTTGAGGGTGCTCTTAGGAAATGGTTTCTTCCAGGACTTTCCCAAGGATTATTAATCATTCGTGACCCACTTGTCATATTGATTTATTATTTATGTTATGCGAAGGGTATTTTCCCTCTTAATAACCCTTATCTAAAAAGGTGTTTCCAATGGGTCGCGCTTGCGGTTGTGCTTTCTTTTTTGATCAACAGAGCTCATCCCCTGACTATTGCGTATGGAGCGAGAACCAACCTGCTCCATTTCCCTTTAATTTTTATTATGGCTCGGGTACTAACCTTTGAGGATGTAATAAAATTTGGTAAAGCATTTCTTTTACTCGCCTTACCAATGACGTGGATTGTGGCACAACAATTTCAGGCAGACCGATTTGATACGATTAATGTTGCGGCAGGTGGCATCGGTCATCAAATGATGACTTCTGGAGACAAGGTACGTGCATCAGGAACTTTTACCTTTGTGAGTGGAATTGTATTCTACTACTGCTTTACCGTAGCGTTCATTATTTATGGATTTCTGGTAAAAGGCGCGTTCCCTAAATGGATGCTTTACTTAGGAACTTCTGCTTCATTACTTGCTATGGTAACGGCTGGAAGTAGGTCTGTAATTGCCGAATGTTTGCAAGTGTTGGCCTGTATTGGATTTCTTGCTTATTACAAGCCAAGTGAGTTTGGCAAAATTTCTGGGTCTGTTTTTGGTTTTTCTGTACTTGGCGCAATTCTCTATTACCAGGTTGATCTTTTTAAGGAAGGACTTGATTTCCTGAGTTTGCGCTTCGAAGAGGCTGCAAATGTTGAAGGAAATCCGATTGAGGCATATTTTATTAGATATTACGAAATCATTGTATCACCCTACTACTACAATATGTGGACGGGCTTTTTTGGTAATGGCTTAGGCAAAGCAACACGGGCAGGAAGTGCATTAGGTGGTGGAATGGGAGGTGCCGAAATCTCTTGGTCGCGACAAGTTTTAGAAAACGGATTATTGATTGGTGGATTATATATACTGTGGCGCATTTGGGTTGTTAAAGATCTGCTGATTACATGCTTGAAATCTGTGAAAAGAGGTTCTTATCTAGCGATCTTTTTATTTGGTGCTTGCGGTCCTATTATTCTTTTCGCTCCTTATGGCCAACCAACCAATCTTGGTTTTGCGACTTTTGGCGGGGGACTCTGCTTGGCTGCAGCAGTCTCTCAAAAGAAATAATGCCAAAAAAACATAAGGTTCTCTTATTAACCAATTACAGAGAAGACCTGCAATTCAGTATGATCCAGTTCGGAGAACTCATGCTTGAAAACTCAACTTCCTGTGAAGATTTAAACATTAAAGATATCTTTCCACTACCTGTATTTGGTGGACTCCCTTTACCCACTAAACTTACAAAGTGGGCATCTTACATCGACAAATTCTTTATCTTTCCTAAAAGGCTAGCGAACCACTTGAAGCAAAATCAAAGCATTGAGCTGGTACATGTAATTGACCAATCCTATTCTCCTTATCTAAAAATAGTAAAACAATCCTCTCCCGCTACAAGACTCCTTACTTGCCATGATTTAATTGCGATTCGAACAGCCCGAGGCGATTTCCCGAACGCACCAAAAACTTCTGCAACTGGAAAAAGACTCCAAAAATGGATTCAGTATTCGTTACCACTCGCCGATTTTTATGCCTGTGATTCTGATGAGACCCAAAATGATCTTAATCATATCGTTCCTCAATCTTCAAATTTCTCAAGGGTTATTCATCTTGGAACGCAAAGGAACTCCGCCAAATCATCAAACCCTAAATCTTTGGATCCTAATCTTTGTTTCGATCCTAGCGAAATAAACTATCTTTTGCATGTTGGCAGTGCTGCTTGGTATAAAAACAGGACAGCCGTTCTTAAATCCTTTTTTCATTCTAAAAATCAACCTAACGGTAAAAATCTAAAGTTGATTTTGGTAGGACCACCTCCACAAAGGCACGAGATAAATGCTGAATTGTCCAGTGCATTAAAGAGAAATTCAAGCGATGTAATTTGTTTGGTAAATATTTCGAGGGAAACGCTAATCCATCTTTATCTTCATGCTAAATTATTGCTTTTTCCTTCCTTTATTGAGGGCTTTGGATGGCCTCCGCTCGAAGCAGCAAGTCGGGGATGCTCAGTTATTACCACTAAAACAGGTGCGATTTATGATTTGCTGGGAGATAACGCAAAATATGTGGATCCTGGCGTGCAAGACTCTATTAATAAGGCGGTCACGGATGAACTGCAACAAAGGTCAGATAAAGATGTCCAAGTTTCCTTACCCAACAAGCAACAGTGCAGAGAAAACTATTATAAACTATATCGCCAATTACTAAAAAACTAGCCGTTCAAATCGCTTCTACTCATAATTTCAATAAATGATTACTAATCAGGTATCAAAAGTCCCCGTTTCTTTGTTTATTCCTTGTAAGAATGAAGAGGCAAATATCGAGAGATGCCTGAGGTCTGTCGATTGGATTGAAGAAAGGTTCGTGGTTGATTCCCAAAGTAAGGATAAAACTGTGGAAATTGCCGAGAGCCTTGGGGCAAAGGTAGCTCAATTCGAGTATAAAGGAGGCTGGCCGAAGAAAAAGAACTGGGCGTTGGAAAACCTGCCGTTCTCAAATGAATGGGTCTTGATTCTCGATGCCGACGAGTTCCTTCCGCCCGAAGCGAAGGAAGAGATTGGAAGAATTGTCACCAACCCCGATGAGAAGCACGCGGGCTACTGGATTAACCGAAGGTACTTCTTTTTAGGAAAACCCCTCAATCATGCCTACTTTCCAAATTGGAATCTGCGACTTTTTCGACATAAACTGGGGAGATACGAAAAAATCACAGATCTTTCCACTGATAGTGGAGATCACGAGATACACGAGCATGTGGTAGTGCAGGGAAGCACAGGTAAATTAACTTCGGTCATGGATCACCATGCCTTTCCTACGATCGAAAGTTTCGTGGAAAAGCATAATCGTTACTCCAACTGGGAAGCCATTGTCGAAAGTTCGGCAAAGGATGTTGAATCTACCCTGCAACACGCTGCGGTGAAAGGGAAGCGAAGACTCCGCCGAATCTTCCGAAAACTCCCCTTTCGCCCCACCCTACGTTTCCTCTATGTTTACCTTTGGCAGGGAGGGATACTCGATGGTTGGCCAGGCTATGTGTTTGCCAGGCTACATGCCCAGTATGAATTTTTATCGCTGACCAAAGCCCGGGCAATTTCAATAACCCGAAAAGAGACGAGGTAAAGACCGAGTTGATTTGGATAACTTGTTTCCATCCGCATCCAGCAATAACTCGCAATGGTAAAAAGTAGGGCGAACCCAGCCCAATGCATCCCAAAGCAAGCACTGGCGGGCACTGGAAACGAGCAAGTCCTCGCCCCGCACCACTTCGGTGATCTGCATATTATGATCATCGACCACGGTTGCCAGTTCGTAGGCAGCCACTCCATCCTTTCGCCAAACTAAAAAGTCGGACAAATCGGATCCAACAAGGAATGATTGTTCGGCTTTTTTTATGTCCATAAATTCTACCCGTTCACCCCAGTTTGTGCGAAAGCGCCAGTTGGTATTACCCGGAAAATCAATCTTGTTCAAGCTCATCGAAGCAGGTCGGAAACTTTGTGGAAAAAGATATTCTGAACCCATTGAATCCAATAATCCAAACCCCTGAATCTCCTTGCGCGATTTTACACAGGGGTAAATCAAATCCAGTTCGTACAATTTCCTAAGTGCATCGAAATAAAAGTTTCCTCTTTTACTCTGCTCATAAGGTCCGTAACTGCCTCCAACATCAGGACCTTCATCCCAGTCCAGACCCATGCCTATAATATCCTCCAGACAGGCGCTTTCATATTCTTTGGTACAGCGGGCAGAATCAAGGTCATCCATCCGAAAAACGAGGGTGCCTCCAGCCGAACGGGCTCGATCCCATGCGGTTTGAAAGGTGCAAACATGGCCTTGGTGAAGAAAACCAGAAGGGGTAGGTGCCAATCGCCCACGGTATGCATGCTTCGCTTTCTCCTCGCTCATTGGTAAAAACTAAGATTTAAATGAATTGGTCTATTAAAAGAAGAAGAAAGAAGCACACTGCCCTATTTCCCAATCAAAAGTATGAAGTTTAGTGAACTGGGATTAAGCCCAAAAATTTTACAAGCTATTGAAGAGCTTGGTTATGAGACCCCCACCCCGATCCAGGAAAATGCAATCCCGCCCATTCTTGAAGGAAGAGACTTGGTTGGCTCTGCCCAGACCGGAACAGGCAAGACCGCGGCCTTTGCCCTGCCCTGTATTCATCGGTTGGGAAAGCATGGTGCCTGCCGGGCGCTCGCCCTTGCCCCCACCCGGGAGCTGGCGATTCAAATCGAAGAAAATTTCAATAAGTACGGAAAATTCCTGGACCTGCGCATGGCTCTGCTCTACGGGGGTGTGAAGTACGGCAAACAGCTGGAACAATTAAAAAATGAGCCCGATGTAATTGTGGCCACACCCGGTCGTTTATTGGATCACCTGAGTCAGGGAAACCTGAGCCTGAAGAAAATCGAGATTCTTATTCTCGACGAGGTGGACCGGATGCTCGATATGGGATTTATCGAGGATGTGACCAAAATCATCCAAAAAACCCCAAGATCGAGACAAACTCTCCTCTTTTCGGCTACCATACCGGATACCGTTAGAAGACTTTCCGCATGGGCACTCAATAACCCTGCAGAAGCAAAGATAGACATAAAGATATCGGCTGCAGATACAGTGAGCCATGCTTTATACCCCGTGCCCGCTATCCAAAAGTTTGATCTTTTGATCGCTCTGCTCGAACAAATTAAATTCGAGAATTTAATCATCTTTTTTCAAACCCGCAGAGGAACCGATAAAATTAGCCACTGGCTTACTGAGCATGGACAAACTGTCCGCGTGCTCCACTCCG